>JBKJPD010000619.1:0-8739 GCA_046595345.1 Pseudonocardia sp. | reverse complement strand
GTCTGCGAGGTCCACGACAGCGGGTCACTACGCGATCCCCTGCCGGGCCTGCACGCCCCCCATCCCGCCGATCCGCGGGGCCGCGGCGTGTGGATCGCACGCCAATTGTGTGACTCGCTACACAACTGGGCCGACCGAGCCGGAACCCATGTCCGGATGCGGGCGCTGCCATGAGTAACATCGATCACATAGTCACTCGTACGGTGGCACGGGCCGTGACTGTGACGAAAGCACCCCTTGGCAAGCCGCTTCACCCAGAGCACACTTCTCGGCGGACTCGGCGCCAGTGGACTGCGAGCGGGTCATCACCGGGCACCACCACATTTGGGACAATCATGTCTGACGATCAGCGACGATCTGGCACGACTCAGGTGCGTCGGGTCACTGTTCTCGGTTCATTCACCCTCACTTCCGCAGGCGCGACGATCCCGCTGGGGGTCGACTCCCGCAGGCTGGTCGCCTATCTCGCGGTGCACCCCCGGCCGCAGGAGCGCGCCGCACTCGCCGCCGACCTGTGGCCAGGGGCCGCCGCCGCCGCCGCGCGGAGGCTCCTCGGCGACGCCGTCGCAGCGATCGACGTACCCGGTCTGCTCGTCGACAGCGACGCGCTGGCGCTCGCCGCCGACGTCGAGGTCGACCTCGCCGCCGGCATGGGCCTGATCCGGGTACTACCCGAGATCGACGGGTCCGACGACACCGATACCAGCACCCTCACCGCCGACATCCTCCCCGGCTGGACGGCCACCTGGATCGTCGTCGAGCGCGAGCGGTTCCGGCAGCTGCGCCTGCACGCTCTCGAGGAGCGCAGCCTGCGCCTTGCCGCCGCGGGCCGATACGAGGAGGCCGTCGCGATGGCGCAGTCGACCGTCCGCACCGCCCCGAGCCGCGAGAGTGCCCGCCGAGCGCTGATCGAGGCCCACCTCGTGCAGGGCGACATCGCCGCGGCGGTCGCCGAGTACGACGGGTATCAGGAGCTCCTGCGCTCCAGCGTCGGCGGGCCTGCCACCTCCGGGCTCGAGAGCCTTTTCCCACCGTCCCCGGCATGGCCGGTTCTGCGGGCGCGCCGCGCGATGCCGCGCTCGGCGGTCCAACTGCCCGTCCTTCGGTCGGTGCGCGGAGCCTCCGGCGGCACCACCCGCAGGCTCGTCGCGGGCGGATCGATCCCCCGCCACTGAGCTCCCCCGGGTCCGGGCCTCGGGTCGGGCCCGGCGGGTTCGGGTAATCCCCGCCATGCACGACCCGGCATCCCGCGCCCCGAAGCCCGCCGACTCCCGCGAGGCGGCCCATACCGGTGGGGCGGAGCTGACGCGAGCGGCACCCGCCGACCAGGACGTCGCGCTCGCCCAGATCCTCGCGCACGCGGTCCCCGGCCCGGTGCCGTCCGCACCAGCCAAGCCCCCACACACTCGGAGATGGCCACTACTCTCCGTCGGAGCTGCCGCAGTGGCCGTGGTGGCTGTCCTGGCCGGGTGGCTGTCGTCGAGTCTGACCTCGGTAGCCATCCCGACTCTGCTGACCTACAACTCCGGCGCCGTCAGCACCCGCGATCCGGCTGCGTTGCTGCGTGAACTCGCCGATCGCTCGGCGGCCCAACCGCCGGTGGCCGGCACCGGCCGATTCGACTATGTGCGCACCCAGGGCTGGTATCTCAATACCCGGACAAGCCAAGGCGGCACCACCGGCCGCATCGATCCGACCGGGCGCGAGCAGTGGATCGCCGCCGACGGTGCGGGCCGCATCGAGGAAACCCGTTCGGGCATGCGAACGAGCACCAGCCAGATCTACCGGGCGGGAGGGCTCTACCGGCCTGCCCCGCTGCCCACCGAGCCGGTCGCGCTGCAACGGGTCCTCGCCGAGGGCCACCCGGATTTCGGCACGGCGGGGTGGTTCATCGCGCTCAACGACGTCTGGGGGCCACAGGTCGTCGAGCCGCGGCTACAGGCCGCCCTGCTCCGCGTGCTCGCCACCAAACCCGACATGACCGTCCGCGGAACCGTCACCGACCGGGTCGGACGCCCCGGCGTCGCCGTGGGCACCCGCTCGGACCACGCCGGCGTACCCATCGATTACACGCTGATCCTCGATCCCACCACCGGCGCCCTGCTGGACTTCGAACAAGTAGCACTCGGAGCGGGCGAGTTCCCCATCCAGGCCCCGGCAACGATCAGCTACACCGTCTGGTTGACCTCCGGCCGCGTCGACTCGACCGACGCTCGTCCGTGACGCACGCGGTGCTTCGGCGAGCACGTCTGCTCCTATCGGTGGAACGACGGCGGCCGCTTCTCGACGAACGCGGCCAGCCCCTCGGCGCCTTCCGGCCCGGCGGCGCTGGCCGCGATCGCGTCGGCCTCCAGAGCGAGCTGCTCGGCCAGGCCGTTGCCCGGTGAGGCCGCCAGCAGCCGCTTGATTCGCCCCAGCGCCACCGTCGGGCCCTGCGCCACCCGGTGCGCGGTGTGCTCGGCCTCCGCGGCCACGTCGGCGTCGTCCACGACCGCGGTGAAGATCCCCGCGGCAAGGGCCGTGTCGGCGTCGAGCACCTGGTCGGTGAGCAGGATCTGACGGGCCCGGCCGGCCCCGACGATGCGGGGCAATGTCCAGCTCATACCGCCGTCCGGGGAGAACCCGATGCCCGGATAGGCGGGCCGCAGGCGCGTGGAGCGCCCGGCGACGGCGAGGTCGGTGGCGCACACGATGCTCATCCCCGCGCCCGCCGCCCAGCCCTGGACCCCGGCGACGATCGGCACCGGGCACTCGACCAGCGAGTTGAGGAACCGGTGGAAACGCTCGGCGAGATCCCGCACGAACGCGCCACGGTCCGCGGCACCGGCGAAAGCCCGGACGTCCCCGCCGGTGCAGAAGCTCGCACCCTCGCTCACCAGCAGCACCGCACCGGTACGGGCCGGATCCAGCTCCGCCAGTGCTGCTTCGATGGGCAGTAGCGCGGCGTCGTCGAGGGTGCCGTGGCGGCCACGGGCCACCCGGGCACGCAGCACGCGGCCGTCGTGGACGATCGGGCCGGAATCCTCGTCTGTCATGGGCTGATCATGGCCTCACAGCTCGCGCAGCTTCGGCAGCAGGTCCTGCGAGAACTGGGTGAGGAACCGCTCCTGGTCCCCGCCCGGACCGTGGAACACGAGGTGGGTGAGACCGGCGTCGACGTACGGCGTGATCTGGGCCATTGCCTCGTCGGGGTCCGAGGCGACGATCCAGCGCTTCGCGACCTGGCTGATCGGCAGCTCGTCGGCGAGGCGCTCCATCTCCACCGCCGAGTCGACGCTGTGCTTCTGCTCGGGGGTGAGCGAGAGCGGCGCCCAGAACCGGCAGTTCTCCAGCGCCTTCTCGGGATCACGGTCGTAGGACAGCTTGATCTCGATCATGTTGTCCACCTCGGATGGATCGCGCCCGGCCGCGGCGGCGCCCTCGGCAACGGCGGGCAGCAGCTTCTCGGTGTAGAGGTCCATGCCCTTGCCCGAGGTGCAGATGAACCCGTCGCCCGATCGGCCGGCGTACTTCGCCACGACCGGGCCGCCGGCCGCGATGTAGACCGGGACGGGCTGGTCGGGGCGGTCGTAGATCGTGGCACCGACGGTCTTGTAGTACTCGCCGTCGAACGACACGTCCTCGCCGGTCCACAGCTCGCGGATGAGTCGGATCGACTCGCGCAGCCGCGCGAAACGCTCCTTGAACTCCGGCCACTCCCGACCCGAGACGGCGATCTCGTTGAGCGCCTCCCCGGTGCCGACGCCCAGCATCACGCGGCCCGGGTAGAGCACCCCCAGCGTCGCGAACGTCTGCGCCAGGACCGCCGGGTTGTATCGGAACGTCGGGGTCAGCACCGATGTGCCGAGCTGCACCCGCGACGTCCGCTCCCCCACCGCCGCGAGCCACGACAGCGATGACGGCGCATGCCCGCCCCGGTGCCGCCACGGCAGGAAGTGGTCCGACACCGACACGCTGTCCAGGCCCACCTCCTCGGCCCGGACCGCATACTCCACGAGCTCGCGCGGCCCGAACTGCTCCGCCGATGCCTTGTAGCCGATCCGCAAACCCACGACCTGTGCCCTTCGTCGCCGATGATCAGGACGTTGTGATCCGAATCGGATGTCAGCCTGCCACCCCGCGCCGGATAGGGCTCACTCGAACCGTGCGGCCAACCGCCCGGGCGGCGGGAGCCGCAAACTCGCATGCGCCGATGGCGCGACTTTCCTACGGTGGACAGAGCCATGAGCAACAACATCGATGAGCAGCCCCGCCGGGCCACCCTCGGCGCGCTGCGCCGCCTCGGCCCCTATCTCGCGCCGCACCGCCTCCGCCTGGCCGGGAGCGGCCTCGCCGCACTCGTCGCCACCCTCTCCGGGCTGGCCGTCCCCCTGATCACCCGGGAGATCGTCGACGGCCCGATCGCCCGCGGTGAACTCCACCTCCTGCCGTGGCTGGTCCTGGGCGTACTCGGCTTCGGCCTCGTGGAGGCGGTGCTGGTCCTGGCGCGCCGCATCCTGGTCGCCCGGCCGAGCAACCAGATCGAAGCGTCCATGCGCGCCGACCTGTTCGCGCATCTGCAACGCCTGCCCGTGTCGTTCCACGACCGCTGGGCGTCGGGTCAGCTGCTCTCGCGGGCCACCTCGGACCTGACGACGATCCGCTGGTTCGTGGCGTTCTCCGGGATCTTCCTGGTGGTCAACGGGCTGACGCTGGTGGTCGGCATCGGCGTACTCGTCTGGCTCTCGCCGTGGCTCGGGCTGGTCGTGGGCATCACCGCCGTCCCACTCACCATCCTGACCCTTCTGCTCGAGCGCCGCTTCTCCCGGGCCGCACGGCAGGCCCAGGACCAGGTCGGGGACCTCGCGACCATCGTGGAGGAGTCGGCGCTGGGCATCCGGGTGCTGAAGTCACTGGGCCGCGGCCCGGCGCTGACCGCCCGGTTCACCACCGCCGCCCGCGGGCTTCGCAGCACCGAGCTGCTCAAGATCCGGCTGATCGCAGCGCTGTGGGCGGTGCTGGTGATGCTTCCCGAGATCGCGATCGCGGTGATCCTGGGCGTCGGCGCGTACGGCGTGGCGCAGGGCTCGCTCACCCTGGGCACGCTCATCGCCGCCGTCAGCGTGCTGATCTACCTGTACTGGCCGATCGCGTCGATCGGTTGGCTGCTGGCCGAGGCGAGCAACGCCGCGGCCGCGACCACCCGCTACTGGGAGGTCCGGGACGTGTTGCCGGCCATCACCGATCCTGTGGACCCGATGGCGCTGGGGGCGGTGCGCGGCGAACTGGTGCTGCGCGACGTCCGGTTCACCTACCCGGGCGGCGACCGGGAGATCCTGCGCGGCATCGACCTGACCGTGCGCCCCGGCGAGACGATGGCGCTGGTCGGCTCCACCGGATCGGGCAAGACGACGCTCACCGCGCTCGTCTCCCGGCTCTACGACGTCACCGGCGGCGAGGTTCTCCTCGACGGCGTGGACGTGCGGCGGCTGCGGCTGGCCGACCTGCGCCGGGCGGTCGCGACGGCGTTCGAGGATCCGGTGCTGATCTCGGCGAGCGTGCGGGAGAACGTCGCACTGGGTGTCCCCGGCGCCCCGGACGAGGCAGTGTGGGAGGCGCTGCGGATCGCGAGCGCCGACGGGTTCGTGGCAGCCCTGCCATGGGGGCTCGACACAAGGATCGGCGAGCAGGGCATGTCGCTCTCCGGCGGGCAGCGCCAGCGCCTGGCACTGGCCAGAGCGGTGATCGGGCGCCCGCCGGTGCTGGTGCTCGACGATCCGCTCTCGGCGCTGGACGTGCACACCGAAGCCGCTGTCGAGGCCGCGCTGCGCCGGGTGCTGGGCGGCGTGACGGCCCTGGTGGTGGCGCACCGGCCGTCGACGGTGCAGCTTGCCGATCGGGTGGCGATGCTGCACGACGGCCGGATCGCTGCGGTCGGCACGCACAGCGAACTGCTCGCCACCGACCCGGTCTACCGGGCACTGGTGTCGAACCTGGGCGAGCGACGGGAGGAGGTGGGGACATGAGCACGGACGAGAACACCGGGCAGGAATGGCGCGGGATCGCCACCGAGGACGAGGAGGCCGACACCGTCTCGACGAACGCCGGTCTGCGGATGCAACGCCGGGCCAGGCTGCTCGTCGCAGATCTCGTGCGACCCCACCGCCGGTCGGTGCTACTCGCGGTGCTGCTGCTGGTGGCCGAGAACACGGTGATGCTGGCCGGGCCCCTGCTGGTGGCCACGGCCATCGATGTGGGCGTGCCGGCGGCGCTGGACGGGCGGCCGGGGCCACTGGCGTGGACGGTCGGCGGCTACGCGGCCACCGGGATCGCCGGGGCGGGCCTGCGGGCCGCGTTCCTGATGCTGTCCGGCCGGGTCGGGCAGGACCTGCTGCTCGCCCTGCGCGGACGCGTGTTCGCGCACGGGCAGCGGCTGTCGCTGGACTTCCACGAGTCCTACACGTCGGGCCGGCTGATCTCGCGGCTCACCAGCGACCTCGACTCGCTCAACGACCTGCTGGAACGGGGTCTCGACGGGCTGCTCGGTGCCGGGCTGTCACTGGTCGGCATCTCGGTGCTGCTGTTCGTCCTCGACCCGGTGCTCGCCCTGATCGTGATGGCCGGGTTCGTCCCGCTGATCTTCCTCACGCGCTGGTTCCAGCGGAGCTCCCGGGCGAGCTACCGGCGCACCCGCACCACGGTGGCGCGTCTCATCGTGCACTTCGTGGAGTCGATGAACGGTATCCGCGCTGTACAGGCCTACCGGCGCGAGACGCGCAGCGAGCAGATCATGGACGGGCTGGGCAGCGCCTACTGCGACGCGAACGCCGATGCATTCGTCACGGTCGCCTGGTACGTCGGATGGCTGCGCGCGGTCGGCAACACCACTCTCGCGGCGGTGCTGCTGGTCGGCGCATTCCGGGTGTCCGGCGGGGCGCTGGCGCTGGGCTCGCTGCTGGCATTCCTGCTCTACCTGCGCCGGTTCTACGACCCGCTCGACGAACTGGCCCAGTTCTTCAACGCCTACCAGTCCGCGGCGGCGGCCTGCGAGAAGATCGCTTCGGTGCTGGACACCGCACCGGGCGTTGAGGAGCCGGCGTCACCGGTCGCGCTGCCCTCGCCGGTGCGCGGCAGCATCGAGTTCGACCGGGTGCACTTCGCCTACCGGCGCGCGGCGCAGCGCACGGTACTGCCGGAATTCTCGCTGAGCGTGCCGGCGGGCGAGACGGTGGCGCTCGTGGGCGCCACGGGGGCGGGCAAGTCCACGCTGGCCAAGCTGGCGGCGCGGTTCTACGACCCGACCTCCGGCACGGTGCGGCTCGACGGCACCGACCTGCGCGACATCACCGACGCCGATCTCCGCTCGGCCCTGGTGATGATCACGCAGGAGGCGTTCCTGTTCTCCGGGACGGTCGCGGACAACATCGCGATGGGGCGCCCGTCGGCGTCCCGGGCCGAGGTCGTCGCGGCGGCCGGGGCGGTGGGGGCCCACGGGTTCATCGAGGCGCTGCCCGACGGGTTCGACACCGACGTGCGCAAGCGCGGCGGGCGGCTCTCGGCCGGGCAGCGCCAGCTCGTGTCGCTGGCGCGGGTGGTGCTCGCCGACCCGGCGGTCGTACTGCTCGACGAGGCCACCTCGTCGCTGGACGCGCCGTCGGAGCGCGCCGTGCAGGCGGCGCTGGAGACGGTGCTCGCCGGACGCACGGCGTTGATCATCGCCCACCGGCTCTCGACGGTGCTGATCGCCGACCGGGTGCTGGTGATGGCCGACGGCCACATCATCGAGGACGGCAGCCCGGAGTCGCTCCTGGCGGCCGGGGCCGAGTTCGCCGACCTGCACACGGCGTGGCGGGCCTCCCTGGCCTAGCGGCAGGGACGTCTGCGCGGATCGCCGGTTCGACACCGGAGCCATCGGCGCTCCTCGTACGATCGGACCGTGCCCCTCCCCGACACCGCACCCGCCCCGGCCGATGTACTCCGCCGAGTCTTCGGCTACGACGCGTTCCGGGGCGAGCAGGCCGAGATCGTCGAGCACGTCTGCGCGGGCGGCGACGCGCTGGTGCTCATGCCCACGGGCGGCGGCAAATCACTGTGCTACCAGATCCCCGCGCTCGTCCGGGACGGCGTCGGGGTGGTCGTGTCACCGCTCATCGCGCTGATGCAGGACCAGGTCGACGCGCTCACCGCCCTGGGCGTCCGGGCCGGGTTCTTGAACTCGACCCAGGACGGGGAGCAGCGCCGCGCCGTCGAAGCCGCGTTCCTGTCCGGGGAGCTCGACCTGCTCTACCTCGCGCCGGAACGGTTGCGCATCGAGTCGACACTGCGCCTGCTCGACCGGGGCACGATCTCCCTGTTCGCGATCGACGAGGCGCACTGCGTCGCCCAGTGGGGCCACGACTTCCGGCCCGATTACCTGGCGCTCTCGCAGCTGCACGAGCGCTGGCCCGCCGTCCCCCGCATCGCGCTGACCGCCACGGCGACGCGGGCCACCCACGCCGAGATCGCCACCCGGCTGCACCTGGAGGGGGCCCGGCACTTCGTCGCGAGCTTCGACCGGCCCAACATCCAGTACCGCATCGCACCGAAGAACGAACCTCGCCGCCAGCTGCTCGACCTGCTGCGCACCGAACACCCCGGCGACGCGGGCATCGTCTACTGCCTCTCGCGCAAGTCGGTGGAGGCGATCACGGAGTACCTCGTCTCACAGGGCATCTCCGCGCTGCCCTACCAGGCGGGCCCCTACGCCAGGGTGCGCGCGCG
>JBKJPD010000582.1:0-5597 GCA_046595345.1 Pseudonocardia sp. | reverse complement strand
GATGAGAACCGCCACCGTCGGGTTCAGCCGGGCGTACGGGGTCGGTTCTCATCGACGACGCGCACCGCCTCGACCCCGCCTACCTCGATGATCTGCGCGGCTACGCCGCGCACGAGTCGGTCCGGCTGGTCCTGGCCTATCGTCCGTGGCCGCGGCCCCGTGCGCTCGCCGCCCTCACCGGCGACCTCGCGGGCCGGCGGGTGATCGTGATGACGAGCCACCTCGGCCAGGCAGCGGTCGCCTGCCGCATCGCCGACCGGGTCGGCTGCCACCCGCCGGACACGATGGTCGACCTCGTGCACCAGCAGTCGGGCGGCCTACCGGCACTGGTCGATCTGGTCACTTTCGCCCTGCAGGAGACCGGCCGCTTCGATCCACGCCATCCCGAGCAGTTCAAGCGTCCTACTCGCATCACCGTCTCGGTGGCCCTCGCAGAGCAGCTCCGCCATCGGGTCGACGCGCTGGAACCCGCGGTTCGCGACCTGCTCGAGGCGATGGCTCTCGGCGCGACGCTCGACGTCGACGTACTCGGGCCGCTGCTGGCCGGCACTCCCCATGACCTCGACGCGGCGGTCGAGGCCGCTCGCGCAACCGGTCTGCTCACCGAAGCGGGGGAGCTCATCCCGCTCATCCGCAACCTGTTCCTGCGGCTGACGCCGGTGCTGCGCAGGCGGGACCTGCAGCGGCGGCTGGCCGGGATCGAGCTCGACCGCGGCGGTTCCGTCCTCGCCGCCGGACGCCAGCTCCTGGGCACCAACGCGAGCGGCAGCCGCATCGCGGCCGTCTTCGAGGCCGCCGCCGCCGAGGTGCTGGACTCCGCACCCGGATTGGCGGCCGAACTGCTCTCCGGCGCGGTAGAAGCCGGGAAACTGTCCCGGGATGTCGCCGGGCGCAGGGCCAGGGCATTCGCGCTAGTCGGCGACCTCGACGGGGCGCTGCGCCATGCGGACCAGGTGATCTCAGATCCCACCGCCCCCGATCGGGAGCAGGCCGTCGCCACCGCAGCAGCGGTGCTCGCACACCGGGGTCTGCTGGGCCGCAGCGCGGACCTGCACCGCAGCCTCCCGCCGTCGGGAGCGCTGCTCGCCGTTCCCGCGCTGGTCGCCATCGGCGCGATCGACGAGGCACGGGAGACCCTCGGCGCCGCACGGGCCGACGCGGGCCGACAGGCCACCACCCTGGTGGCGGGCGCGGCCATGCTGATGGCCCAGGGCATGGTCACCACCGTCACCGGTTCGGCGCACGCGGCGCTGTCGCAGCTGTCGCGCGCGGTGGTCCTGCTCGAGCCGGTCGCCTCGACGGCGCTGCTGCCCGACAGCCCGGCAGCGCTCGCCGCGGTCGTGGCCATGCAGTGCGGTGAGGTTTCGGTTGCCGACGCGGCGCTGCGCCGCGCGATCGAGTCCGGTCACGGCGGCCGCGCCGCCCACACCCGGCACCGGTTGCTCCACGGGTGGCTCATGATGAGCCGAGGCGGCCTCAACCTCGCGCGCAACGTCCTCGACCAGGTCGCCCGGCCCGGGATGCGGCTGGAACTGCGCGACGAGTTCGTCGCCGCCGCACTGGCCGTGGCGCTGGCCCGCCGTGCCGACGGTGCGGGTGCACTCGCCGCCACCTGGTCGCGGGCCCGTGATGCCCTCGTTCAGTACCCCGTCGATCTGGCCGCGCTGCCGCAGCTCGGCGAGCTCGCGGTCGCCACCGCACTGCTCGGTGAGGGGGATTGGCTCGCCGCCCACCTCGAGGAGGCCGACCTCCTCCTGGACCGGATCGGCCGTCCCCCACTGTGGGCCGCACCGATGCACTGGTTCCGCCTCCAGGCAGCCGTGGCCGCGGACCGGCCCGCGGAACTCGCCCACCATGCCGCGGCCCTACGGGCGGCGGCCGGGGCGAGCCCGTACGCGGCCGTGCTGGCGGCGGCGGCGGCGTGCTGGGAAGGGGTACTCGCCTGCGACGTCGAGCCCGAAGAACTGGTCACGGTCGGGCGCCGGATGCGCACCGTCGGACTGGGGTGGGAGGCCGCGCAGCTCGCAGGGCGCGCCGCCTCGGTGACCGGCGACCGGCGATCATCGGCCGGCCTGCACGCCTTCGCCCGCACGCTGCAGTCGACGATCGCGGGGACCGACAGCACGGGGGCCGGTGGGGCGCTCCCGGCATCGATCCCCGGTACCGCCGACGGTCCCGGCGACGACCCGGACGCCGAGACCGCACCACACGACGGGTCGCCCGGTTCCGCGACACCTTCGGCGGCCCCGAACGACGATGCTCCGACCTTCAGCGAGCGCGAGCTCGAGATCGGCCGTTTCATCCTCGCGGGACTGACCTACAAGCAGATCGGGCAGCGGTTGTTCATCTCCGCCAAGACTGTCGAGCACCACGTGGCCCGGATGCGCCAGCGACTCGGGGTGGCCTCACGCGAGGCCCTGTTCGACCAGTTGCGGTCGGCGGTCGGGACCGACGGGCCGACATCGACGTAGGGACCGCAGCGTAAGGACCACAGCGTAGGGACCACAGCCGTCGGAGCGGGGCCTCAGCGCGCCGGCTGCACCTCCAGTCGCTGCATCGGAGCCACCGGCGTCGTGCCCGCCTGCGGAAGCAGGGTCCGGACCCGCCCGCGCAGCTTCTCGAGCCGCGCGAGCTCGACCGGAATCTCGACGAGGCGTCGCTCACGGTCGCCCCGCGTCGTGCGTACCGACTTCTCCGCCGTCGACAGCGACTCCTTCAACGAGCGGTTGAGCTGCTCGGCCAGCTCGGTGAAGTGGTCGCGGAGGTCACGCTGCACACCACGCAACATGTCGCGGGAGTCTTTGCCCACCTGGAACGTCACGTCGTCGACGTAGCGGCGGACGCTGGTCTTGGCCTCGGCTTGGCGGCGGGCCACGATCCGGCGGCGTTCATCGCTGATGGCCTTTCCGCCAAGCAGCAGGCCTGCGCCGATCGAGAAGGGGTTGATCAGGCTCAACCCGACCATCGTGCCGATCAGGCCGAACATCAGCACGCCGATGTAGCCGCCGCGCAGTCCGGTGAGTGCCCGCTGGCCGAGATTCCACGGTTCGCCTTCACGCATCCGCATCTCCCGTACCGACCCGAGCGCCGCGGAGACCTCGGTGCGCAACGCCGGCATCGCCGCCTCGCGCTCCTCGTCGAAGTGCGTCGTGACCTGCTCGGCGAGCCAGCGTGCCCGCTGGGTCGCCCAGATGAAGTTGGTGGACGCCGCCGAGGCCACCTGCTGATGGATCCAGCCCGAGATCTGCTCCCAGGTCTTGGTCGGGTCCCCTCCCTCGTCGATCTCCTCCTCGGCGAGGCGGGTGATCTCCCGCATGCGGTCGCGCAGGTCGTGGTCGATGTCGGCGTTGAGGTCGGCGACACCGTCGTTGAGCGTGTGCTGCCAGCGCGCGGAACGCTCCTTGAGCGCCGCGGCGCGCTGCTGTGCCGAGGTCAGCTCGGCGATCAGCTCCTGCACCGACTCCGGATTGCGCTGCGCGGACTCCTCGGAACGCAGGCTGTCGCAGAGCTGGCCGGTGACCGCGAGGATGTCGTGCACGGTCGACCGGCGGGCCAGCAGGTCGGCCTGGCCGAGCACGCGCTGGGCGAGGTAGGACTCCAGCTCCGGGAAACCGGACTCGGCGTTGAGTTCCGCGTCGCCGCTCAGCACCGCCTGCCAGCGAACCGTCGAGGACACCCCGATCAGCTCGGTGTCGATGCCGGCGTCGCGCAGGTGGCCGCGATCGATGTCCGCGATGCGCCGCCAGTCGGGGTAGAGGTCGGTCTTGGTGAGGATGCAGACGACGTTCGGACACAGCCGGACAGCCTGCCGGAGGAAGTCCAGCTCGGGAGCGGTGTACTCCTGGGAAGCGTCGGAGACCAGCAGCACGGCATCTGCCGACGGCAGCGCGGCCATCGTGGCGGCGCCGTGCACGGAGGTGAGCCCGCCGACGCCGGGGGTGTCGACGATCTGCAGGCCGGCCTGCAGGATGTGCCGCGGGATACCGACCTCGACGTGGCTGAGCCCCTGGCGGTTGGCCGGGTTGCGCTGCTCGGACACGTACTGGGCGACGGCACCGGAGAGCTGCTCGAGCGGGATGTCGTCGCGCCGGGTCCGGTGCTCGACCGGCGGGGCGTCGCCGCCGCCGTCGGTCATCCGAACCACCGTGAGCGTCGGCGCATCCGCGTAGGAGACGACCGTGGACACGGCGGTGGAGACGTCGTCGTACACCGGGCACACCGGCGCGCTGACCACAGCGTTCACCAGCAGGCTCTTGCCCTGCTTGAACTCACCGACGACGAGCACCCGGACGTGGTCGTTGAGCAGCCGGGCACGGGCCTGACGGAGCCGCGCCTCGAGATCGGGCCGGTCGTAGCCGGCGATCGTCGACAGCGCGAGGTCGACGGCTTTGACCGGAGCGGGCAGATCCACGGGTACCTCCAGTGATCACGTGCCGTGGCAGCCGCGGTTGCCACGGCACGGCTCCGTCCTCCCCGTGGGGAGGACGGAGCCGGTTGACCGGGTGCCGGACCAGGATGACCGGCGCTGCCCGAGCCCGCTCGGTCGGTTCAGCTGCTGCGTCCGATGGTGAGCGCGCACGCTCGCTCAGGCAGCGGCGTCGGCGGGAACCATGCCGGCGTCGGTTGCGTCGGCGTCGGCCTGCGGCGCGTCGGCATCGTAGGAGTTGTTGAGGGCCTCGCTGTTGGTGCTGCTCTCATTGAACGAGCTGTCGACGGTAGTCGAGTTGTCGCTGGAGTCGTTGCCCGAGTCGGTCACGACGACGGTCTCGCTGGCGTCGTCGTTGAACGAGTCCTCGACGGCTGTGGTCTCGTCCACGTTGCCGACGGTGCTCTGATCGCCACCGGCGACGTTGCTGTCGTTGATCACGCCACCCTTGTTGTCGACGCCGTCGTTGTCCTGGTTGAACGAGTCCTGGATGACGGTGGAGCCGTCGCCGGTCGTGACGCTGTTGTCCGTGTAGTTGAACTGGTTGTACTCGTTGTAGGTGTTCTGGGTGTGCTGCTTCACCACGACGTCCTTGTCGACGTCGTGGTTGTTGGTCACGTGGCGGATCTCGCGGACCGGGTCGTCGTTGGCGGGGCGGTGGTCGTGGGCGGGCCGTGATCCGTGGTCCGCGACATCGGGCCGGGGACTGTCGTCGTCATCGCAGCCACGCCCGTCGGACCGCAACGACACCCCGTGCGTGTCGGCCAGCATCGGCTTGACGTCCCGGATGTCCTGGGCGGTCACACCCTCCAGGCCGTGGCGGGCCAACACGGCCTGTGGATCCCGCTCGAACTCGGCCCGAGCGTCGTCATCGCGCAGGAGGTTGAGCAGGAAGTCGATCAGCGAAGAAATAGAAAGCATGGTCATTCACCTCCGGTAGGAGCGCGTGTGGGTCCGGACCCGCCGCCGGGCTGGTGGCGGCGGGTCCGGGGCCCACGGAACATGGATCGATCAGGGCACGATGCCTTCGAAGGCGTTGCCCGACAGGAGGTTGAGATCGAGGTCGAGCACGTCGGGGTCGAAGTCGCCGCCGCTGACGATGGAGTCGTCGATGTCGACGGAGTTGTCGGAGCTGTTCGAGTTGTCCAGGAACTGGGAGTTGTCGGTGTTC
>JBKJPD010000365.1:0-6842 GCA_046595345.1 Pseudonocardia sp. | reverse complement strand
ACGGGGTTCCTCGCCGGGCCATGGGGCGCGACGGCGTCGAGCGTCAGGTCGGGGGTGCGCTGTGCCATACCCGTATCTCGCCACGACACCGGCTGGAAAGCCACCGATTTCCCGGTCGCCTCCAATGCCCTACCCGGGAGACGAGTTCGACGATCTGCTCGGCTAGTCTCTACGCGTGGTCGAAGGCGGGCGGAAACTGCCGCTGCCCTCGGGCGGTGGGCGGGGATCGAGCGGGCAGTATCGAGCGGCGAGGAGGCGGCGAGCAGTGGGCCGAGCACAGCGGGGGGAAGATCGCCGCGGATTCGGGAGCGGGCCGATGGGCCGCGGGGCCAAGTTGGCCGGCCTGGCCGTTCTGGTCATTCCGCTCACCACCGGATGTTCGGTCGAGGAGGTTCTGCGATTCGGCTGGCCGGTCGGCGTCACGCCGCAGGCCGAGGCGATGCGCAACCTCTGGACATACGCGGCCATCGCGGCGCTGGTGGTCGGCGCCATCACCTGGGGCGCGATGTTCTGGGCTATCACGTTCCACCGCAAGCGCAAGGGCGACGACGACACCCCGCCGCGCCAGACGCAGTACAACCTGCCCGTCGAGGTCGTCTTCACCGTCATCCCGACGATCATCGTGGCGGTGCTGTTCGGGTTCACGGTCAACGTGCAGAACATCGTCGAGGTCCACAACGCCAAACCCGACGTGCGGATCGCGATCACCGGCTTCCAGTGGAACTGGGAGTTCGGCTATCCGGACAACCCGGGTGCCAACGGGCAGCCGATCAGCACGCTGGGCGCCAGCGACAGGATCCCGCTGCTGGTGTTGCCGACGAACAAGCGCATCGAGTTCACCCAGCGCTCCAAGGACGTCATCCACAGCTTCTTCGTCCCCGAGTTCCTCTTCAAGCGCGACGTGTTCCCGATGCCGGAGAAGAACAACCAGGACAACACCTGGCAGGTCGACCGGATCGAGCGCGAGGGCGCGTTCGTCGGACGATGTGCGGAGCTGTGCGGGGCCTACCACTCGCAGATGAACTTCGAGGTCCGGGCAATCTCCCCGGATCTCTTCGCCCGCTGGCTCACGCTGCGGGCGCGGAGCAACCCGGCCACCGGCGTTCCCTACACGGCGGGTGAGGCGCTGGCCGAGCTCAACTGCGGCCAGCTCTGCGCGCCCGAGGCGTACACGACCTACCCGTACACCACCGAGCGGTCGCTTCGCTCGGCGTCACTGCGACCGGGAGGCTGACGGTCATGAAGGTCGAATCGCGCATCTTCGAGATCATCACGGCGTTCTTCTTCCTGTGCGCCATCGTCTACTCGGTGCTCGCGCAGGAACCGGTCGGCATCGCCGCGCTGTTCCTCACCGGCGGCCTCGCGCTGATCGTCGGCACGTATCTGCGGTTCGTGTCACGGCGCCTGGAGACCCGTCCGGAGGACAACGCCGAGGCGGAGGTCTCGGATGGCGCCGGTGACGTCGGGTTCTTCTCACCGGGCAGCTACTGGCCCATCACGGTTGCCGCTGCCGCCGCGCTGCTCGCCATCTCGCTGGCGTTCTTCTACGTGTGGGCCCTGGTGATCTCCGGTGTCCTGCTCCTGATGGCAGTAGGCGGCCTGGTCTTCGAGTACCACATCAAGCCGGCGGATCACTGACGCGCAACACGCGTCGGGGGTCATCCTGTGGCGGCCTTGCCCAGCGCCTGCCTTGCGATGATCACTTGTTGGATCTGGCTGGTGCCTTCGTAGATACGGAACAGCCGGGCGTCACGGTAGAAGCGCTCGACTGCCACCCCGCGGATGTAGCCCGCACCGCCGTGGATCTGCACCGCCCGGTCGGCGACGCGGCCCACCATCTCGGACGCGAAGTACTTCGCCACCGACGGGCCCTGGACGGTGTCGGTGCCGGCGTCGTAGGCATTCGCCACGTCGAGCACGAGCGCACGCCCGGCGTAGTGGTCGGTGACCGAGTCGGCGATCATGCCCTGGATCAGCTGGAACGACGCGATCGGCCTGCCACCCTGCTCGCGGGTCGTGGCGAACTCGACCGACTCGTGCACCAGCCGCCCGGCCATCCCGACACACAGCGCGGCGATGTGCGCGCGACCGTGCGCCAGGCACTTCGCAGCGGTGAGAAAGCCCTTGTCGACGCCCTCCTCGCCGCCGACGAGCGCTTCGGCGGGCACCCGGACGTCGTCGAGGTACACATCCGCGGTCCAGGCGCCGAACTGGCCCATCTTGTGGTCACGTGGCCCGATGGAGAGCCCGGGTGTGCCGGCGGGCACGAGGAACGTCGAGATGCCCCGGTTGCCGACCGCATCGGGGTTGCTGCGGGCGAACACCATGATCACCTCGGCGACCGGGGCGTTGGTGATGTAGCGCTTGGAGCCGTTGATCACCCAGTCGGTGCCGTCGCGGCGCGCGGTGGTGGCGAGCCCCGACGGGTCGGAGCCCGCGTCGGCCTCGGTGAGCCCGAACGACGCCGTCACCTCACCCGAGGCCAGTCGTGGCAGCCATGACCTCTTCTGCTCCTCGGTGCCGCCCTTGATCAGCACCTGCCCGGCGATGCCGTTGTTGGTGCCGAACAGCGAGCGAAGGGCCGGGGCGGTCCACCCCAGCTCGAACGCGAGCTGCGCCTCCTCGGTGAGCGACATACCGAGCCCGCCGTACTCCTCGGGGATCGCGAAGCCGTAGAGCCCCATGTCCTTGCAGGCGGCGATCACCGATGCCGGGATGGCGTCCTCGGCGTCGATCTGCTCCTCCAGCGGCACCACTTCGTTGCGGACGAAGGTGCGCACGGCGGTCAGTACGTCGGAGAGATCGGAGGGTTCCACGGTTGCTCGCAATCGTTCGGGATCGACTCGCAGGCCACGCTACCCATCACCGTGACCATCGTCGGCGGGGCAGGCGCACCGAACGGTTGTCAACGCTGTACCAGCAGGGGAAGGGTCACTGTCGACCCGGCGCCGGGTACCAGGCGGATCGGGATGGCCCAGTCCTGCTGATAGCGGTGGCATGCGGCGAACACGCCGTCGCCCTCGTCGCAGGCCGCCGCGGCCACGCTCACCTGCAGGACCCCCTCGGTCGGGCCGTCCACGGTGAATCCGAGCTCGCGGACCAGCCCGGGCGCCGTACCGGCCCCGGATGCGAGCAACTCCGGCGGGGACGCCGCAACGGTGAGGCGGGTGGGATCACCGAAGCGGGTGTCGAGGTGCTGGCCGGTGGGCGGGACGAAGTCGATCGTGAGCCCGACGGCGCCGGGTGCGAGGTCGATGCGGGCCCGCCGGACCCGGTTGGCGGCCCCGCCCGCCCGGGTGCCCGCCGGGATCGGCAGGCGCACCAGCCGGTGCGCCCCCGACTCGACGACGATCAGCGTGTCGCCGTCCACCAGCAGGTCGCTCGGTTCGCACAGGTCCCTGGCCATGGTCCCGACCGCGCGGGTCTCCGGATCGTAGCGGCGGACCGCGCCGTTGTAGGTGTCGGCGATCGCGACCGAACCGTCGGGCAGCACCGCAACCCCGAGCGGGTGTTGCAGCAGAGCGTGGGCCACCGGGCCGTCCCGGAAGCCGAAGTCGAACAGGCCGAGGCCGACCGCGGTCGTCACCTCCGCGCCCACCGCCGGGGACGCCACGAGCGAGCGGAGCGCCGAGGTCTCTGAGTCGGCGATCCACAGCGTCGGCGGATCGGCGCACTCATCGGTGCCGATAGGTGAACCCGCCGCGTCGGATCGGCGAACCCGCCGGGGAGGGGGGACGGCCAGGCCGGACGGTTGCGCGAAGAACGCCTCGCCCGGCGACCCGTCGCGCAGGCCCTCGTCCGTCGTGCCCGCGAGCACCGTGACCGACCCGGTTCGCGGGTCGAACGACCACAGTTGGTGATTGCCCGCCATCGCGACGACCACGCGGTCGCCCCACCACACCACGTCCCACGGGGTGGACAGCTCAGGGGCCGTTCCGCCCACGTCCACCCGGGTGCGGAGTTGGGCGCCGGTCCCGGCCACCGTGGTCACGGTGCCGTCGGCCAACCGCACCCCGCGTAGGGCGTGGTTGACGCTGTCGACGACCACCACGTCGTAGCCCACCTCCGCGGCCACGGGCACCGGGAGCAGCACGAGGCCCTGCGGTTCGGAGAAGCGTGGGCGGTCACCGTTCACCAGTCCGCGCGTGCCGTCACCGATCCGGCGCCGCTCGGTGACCAGGTCGCCGCCCAGCTCGACGAGTTGGTGGTGGGCGGTGTCGGAGACCAGGAGGCTCTCGCCGAGGGAGATCACCTTCCCGGGGAACCGCAGCGCCGTCGCCGGCGCCGGTGGCGCGACGTACGGGCCGTCGTCGCGGTGCAGGCTGTCCCCGTGCTCGGCGATCAGCTCCTCGATCAGCATCGCGAGCCCGTGCGCGTGCCCCTCGCCCGCCATCTGCGCGACGACGTACCCACGCGGGTCGATCACGACGAGCGTCGGCCACGCCCGGGCGGCATAGGCGTCCCACAGGACGAGCTCGGGATCGTCGAGGACCGGATGGCGGACGCCGTAGCGCTCCACGGCGGCGCCGACGGCGTCCGGGTCGGCCTCGTGGACGAACTTCGGCGAGTGCACCCCGATGATCACGAGCACGTCGGCGTAGCGCTGCTCCAGCTCCCGCAGCTCATCGAGCACATGAAGGCAGTTGACGCAGCAGAACGTCCAGAAATCCAGCAGGACGATCTTGCCGCGCAGCCGCGCCAGCGATAGTGGAACCCCGCCGGTGTTCAGCCAGCGCCGCCCGCGCAGCTCCGGCGCCCGCACCCGTGATCTGTCCACGAGCGCCCCAACGACGGCCGGCGCGCGGCTGTTCCGCGTAGTCGGTCAGGTGGCACGGTGATCATGGAGCGCCGCGGCCCGTCAGCGCCCCGGGTTGCCGCGCCCGCCACCAGCTCCACGCCGCCACGCACAGGGCCAGCCACGTCGCGCCGACCAGCCAGCCGGCGAGCACGTCGCTGAACCAGTGCACGCCGAGGTAGATACGGGTGGCGCCGACGGCGCCGACCCAGCCGGCCGCGGCCGCCACGATCGCCATCCGGGCCGTGACACCCCGGCCCACCCAGGCCAGCACGACGAGTGTCCCGATCACGGCGATCGACATGGTTGCGTGCCCCGAGGGCAGCGACTCGTTGGTCTCCTGCACGAGCTGAGTGGCCGCGGGCGGCCGGGGCCGGTGGAGCAACACCTTGAACCCGCGGAACACCAGGCCGGCGCCTGCCATCGTGCCGACGACGAGCACGGCGTCGGCCCGCCGGCCCCGGTACCAGCACCAGGCCCCGACGGCGATGGCGAGCACGGCCATCGCCACTGTGCCGCCGATCGTGGTGATCGTCGTCGCGACTGCGGTGAGCCCGCCGGACCGGGCCTCGACCGACTCACTGAGCAGCGCACCGTCCAGCTGGGCCGGACCGGTGCCGGCGAGGGCAGACCACAGCGCCACCCCGGCGGCAAGCGCCAGCACGACGGCGGAGCCGGCCCCGAGGCCGGGCCGCGGTGCCGGGAACGGTGGGTGTTCGCCGAGCCCGGCGGGCGGCGGGCCCGTCTGCTCGTCCGAGTCCCCGGCCTGCGTGTCCGTCATCGCCCCACCCTCACCGTCGCGCCGAATCAGACCGCCCGGCCGCGCCACTCCCGGTAGCGGCGCACCAGCGCCGCCGTCGAGGCGTCCATCCTCGACAGGTCCGGTTCCGGGTCGGTCAGTGCCGGGCCGAGCTGTCTGGCCAGCACCTTGCCGAGCTCGACACCCCACTGGTCGAACGAGTCGATGCCCCAGATCGTCCCCTGCACGAACGTCACGTGCTCGTAGAACGCGATCAGCTGGCCCAGCACCGACGGGGTGAGCTTGCGCGCGAGGATCGTCGAGCTCGGCCGGTTCCCCGGCATCACCTTGTGCGGCACCAGTTCGGGGGCCGTGCCCTCGGCTGCGATCTCCGCTGCGGTCTTCCCGAACGCGAGCGCCGAGGTCTGGGCGAACAGGTTGGACATGAACAGGTCGTGCATGTCGGTCCGGTCGTCCACCGGCTGTGAGTGGTTGGGCTCGGCGAACCCGATGAAGTCCGCCGGAACGACCCGGGTGCCCTGGTGCAGGAGCTGGTAGAAGGCGTGCTGGCCGTTGGTGCCCGGCTCGCCCCAGAAGATCTCGCCGGTCACGGTGGTGACCGGGGTGCCGTCGCCGCGGACGGACTTGCCGTTGCTCTCCATCGTCAGCTGCTGCAGGTAGGCGGGCAGCCGGTGCAGGTACTGGCTGTAGGGCAGCACCGCATGGGTCTCGGTGCCGAAGAAGTTGACGTACCAGACGCCCAGCAGCCCGGCGATCACCGGCAGGTTCTCCTCCAGCGGCGCCGTGCGGAAGTGGCGGTCCATCGCGTACATCCCGCCGAGGAACTCGCCGAACTGCTCCCGCCCGATCGCGATCATCAGCGAGAGCCCGATCGCGGAGTCCAGCGAGTAGCGCCCGCCCACCCAGTCCCAGAAGCCGAACATGTTGGCCTCGTCGATCCCGAACGTGCGCACCGCCTTCGCGTTCGTCGAGACCGCGACGAAGTGCGTCGCGACGGCGGACTCGTCACCGAGTGCATCAACGAGCCACTGGCGGGCCACGCGGGCGTTGGTCAGCGTCTCCAGCGTCGTGAATGTCTTCGAGGAGACGACGAACAGCGTGGTGGCCGGGTCGAGGTCGCGGAGGGCCTCGACGATGTCGGTGGGGTCGATATTGGAGACGAACCGCAGCGCGATCGAGCGGTCGGCGTAGGCGCGCAGGGCCTCGTAGGCCATCACCGGGCCGAGGTCCGAGCCGCCGATTCCGATGTTGACGACCGTGCGGATACCCATCCCGGTGTGCCCGGTC
>JBKJPD010000237.1:0-3863 GCA_046595345.1 Pseudonocardia sp. | reverse complement strand
CTCGCGAACGTCAACGGATCGGTGGTGAGCAGGTTGAACCACCAGTTCGGGTGCATCGCGCCGTCCACGAACGTCCGAAGCGATATCGCCGGCGGGATCGTGAGCCCGTTGTGCACGTCGCGCAGCCGCGCCCCGCCCACCGGGGTGTCCACCGTCAGGATCAGCGTGTCGTAGCCGGCGCCGGCAGCGCGCTGCACGAGGTCCTTGGCCATCGCTCGGTCGCGCCACAGGTAGAGCTGGAACCACTTGCGCGCGTTCGGGGCCACGACGGCGACGTCCTCGATCGTCGTGGTGCCCATCGTCGAGAGCGCGTACGGGATGCCGACGTCCTGCGCGACCGACGCCACCGCGCCCTCGCCCTCGTGGTGCATCATCCGGGTGAAACCTGTGGGGGCGAACGCGAACGGCCAGGTCGAGCGCTTCCCGAGGATGTCGCGGCCGGTGTCGACCGCGGACACGTCGTGCAGCACGCTCGGATGGAACTCGACGCGCGAGAAGGCTGCGCGGGCCCGGTTCAGCGACAGCTCGCCGTCGGCGGCGCCGTCGGTGTAGTCGAACACCGCCCGCGGAGTGCGACGCCGGGCGATGGCCCGCAGGTCGGCGATCGAGGCCGCGCGGGCGAGCCTGCGCTCGGTAGGATCGAGGATGAACGGAGCCGGCCGCAACAAGGGCCGTAACTCGGATGGACGAGGAAGCCGACGCTGCACCATGCCCCCACAGTAGGCACGCGCGCTCCGCTGACGCAGCGCTGCTGCGGTGATGAGGTGCGGAGCAGGACCGGGTGGCTACCGGGGGTGGCGGCGGCGGGACAGTTCGAACGCTGCCACTGCTCCGGCGCTCGCCACTCCCAGGGACTCGACGCCGCCGTGCATCGTGATCGCGAGCACGCCGTCGAGCAGTGGGCGCACCGACTCCGACAGCCCGTCGGTCTCGTTGCCCAGCACCAGCGCGACGCGCGCCGGCAGTTCGGCGTCGAGCAGCGACGTGCCGCCCGCGTCCAAGCCGTAGATCGCGAAACCCGCCTCGGCGAGCGCCGCGCAGCCGTCCTCGACCGTGGCCGACCGGAGCACCGGCGCCCGGAACGCCACCCCGGCCGACGCCTTGATCATGAGCGGGTCGATCGCCGGGAGGCCGCGGCGGGGGAGTAGCACGCCGTCGAGCCCGGCGGCGGTGGCGCTGCGCAGGATCATGCCGACGTTGGCGGGGTTGGTGAGGCGGTCCAGGACCAGCACCGCCGCCGGGGCGCCCGGTGCCAGCGACTCCAGGAACTCCGCTATCGGGGCCATCCGCGGCGCCACGATGTCGGCGAGGACGCCCTGGTCGTGGCGGCCGTTGCCGGCCAGCACCTTCACCCGGTGGGCCGTCGCGCGCTGGACGGGGACACCACGCTCGCGCGCGGCGTCGAGGATGGCGCGGATCGAGTCGCCCCGCAGATCGTCGGCGATGATCACCTTGTCGACGCGCAGGTCGGCGTCGTCGAGAGCCTCCAGCACCGGCTTGCGGCCGTAAACCGTGATGAAGGTGTCCTTCGGAGAACGCGGGGCTGACATCGGACCAGCCTAGGATCGAGCCATGCCGCCGCGGCTCTCCGCCCTCGATGCCTCCTTCCTCTACCTGGAGCAGCCGACCACACCGATGCACGTCGGCGCCGTCTCCGTGTTCCGCCGCCCCAAGGCCGGCTTCGACTACGACCGGCTCGTCGAGCTGATCGAGCAGCGGATCGCGCTGGTGCCCCGCTATCGGCAGAAGGTGCGCCATGTCCCGGGCAACCTCGCACGTCCGGTGTGGGTCGACGACCCGGAGTTCGATGTCGCCTACCACGTCCGCCGCTCCGCACTGCCCAAACCGGGGTCCGACGGCCAGCTCACCGATCTGGTGGCCCGGTTGATGTCGCGCCCGCTGGACCACACCCGTCCCCTGTGGGAGATGTACCTGGTCGAGGGCCTCGCCCGGGGCCGGACGGCGGTCCTGACGAAGACCCACCAGGCGATGGTCGACGGCGTCAGCGCGATCGACATCGGCCAGGTCATCCTCGACATCGCGGCCGAGCCGCGCGTGGTGGTCGAAGAGCTGTGGATGCCCCGGCCCGAGCCCACAGACGGGGCGCTGCTGCTCGGCGCCTTCGCCGAGGCGTGCGCTCGTCCCGCGGTGATCGTGGACAACGTCCGGGCTGCTGCGGGCGACGCGATGGCCACTGCCGGCAAGATCGCCGGGGCGGCGGCGCAGCTGTTCTCGATCGCCCGCACCGCGAGCCGCCGCGCACCGGGCACCCCGCTCAACGTCGACATCTCCACGCAGCGCCGGTTCGCGATCGCCCGCACCGAGCTGGACGACTACCGAAAGATCCGGGCGGCCCACGGCTGCACCGTCAACGATGTGGTGCTCAGCGTCGTCGCAGGTGCCCTGCGCAACTGGCTGCTCTCCCGCGGCGAGCCCGTCACGGCGTCGTCGTCGCTGCGGGCGATGGTGCCGCTGTCGGTGCGCGGCGAGGCTGATGTCCCCAGCTCGGCCACGGCCGGGTCGCTGGGCAACCGGGTGTCGTCGTTCATCGTCGACCTGCCGGTAGGGGAGCCCAGCCCCGTGGTGCGCCTGCATCACGTCGCGCACGCGATGCGGGAGCACACCTCGACCGGGCAGTCGGTGGGCGCCGACACCCTGGTCCGGATCGGCGGCTTCGCCCCGCCTACCCTGCACGCCCTGGGGGCCCGCGCCGCGAGCGGGATCTCGAAGCGGATCTTCAACTTGGTGGTGACGAACGTGCCGGGACCACAGTTCCCGCTCTACGCCGCGGGGGCCCGCATGCTGGAGATGTTCCCGGTGGTGCCGCTGGCCAAGGGGCAGGCGCTGGCCATCGGGCTCACCTCCTACGACGGCGGCGTCTTCTACGGTTTCAACGGCGACCGCGACGCCATGCCCGACGTCGACGTGCTCGCCGGCATGATCGACGAATCGCTCGACGAGCTTCTCGGGACGGTGGGCTGAGATGAGCGTGCGTGCGAGCGAATCATCGACACAGCGCCTACGTGCAGTGTCGACCGAGCGCAGCGAGGGAAACTAATGCGCGTCTACGTCCCGGCCACCTGGCCGATGCTCCGAACGATGATCAAGAGCGGGGTCCTCGAACCGATCGGGGGCACCGCGTTCGCCCTCACCCCGCGGTTGCGCGAGGCCTATACCGCCGGCGACGAGGAGGAGCTCGAGTTCGCCGCGCTGTCCGAGGCCGCGCGCGCGTCGCTGCGGTTGCTGTCGGTGGAGTTCGGGTTGGGAGAGGACGCCACCCCTGCGCGGCGCGTCGTCGTGGCCGCCGATCTCGAGGACGTCACGCTGCGCCCCGACCTCGACGACGCCGCCGTTCGGATCAGCGGCGGGGTGCCGCTGGAGAAGGTGGCGTCGGTACACGTCGATACGGAGCAGGCGGACTACGTGGTCCGTCAGGCTGCCGCGGCCATCGACGCCGCCGACATGGGCGACCTGGACGCCGAGTTCCTCATCGGCGAGGCCGAGGACCAGGACCTGGCCTGGTACGCCCCGTCCGAGGTGGCGTTCCTGGTGGAGGAGCGCTGAGGGACCGGGGGGCCACCGTCAACGAATGGGCGAGGGCACACCGGTCGATCGCCATCTGTTGTTCAGGTGGAGTTCACGTAGCAGGCGGCCGAGTTTCCTTCGGTCAGAAGCGCCATGACCCAGCACTTCTCCGGCGCGCTGAAATCCGTCAGCCCGGGCGACGAGTCGATCCCAGTGGCGGCTTGAGCGGATCTGGCTCGACCACGACCGCCAGGAACGGTTGTCCGGCAGGCAGCGGCAGCGGCGGGTGGATCGGCTGACATCGCGGGAGCAGGCGGTGCTGGACCGGCTCACCGAGG
>JBKJPD010000170.1:0-3617 GCA_046595345.1 Pseudonocardia sp. | reverse complement strand
CTCGCGGGCTTCTCGGGCCGATGGACTACGGCATCACGAGCACCTTGCGCTCGACCTTGGCGCTGTCGTGCGAGAGTCGAACCACGTATGTGCCGGGCGAGAGCTTGCGGCCGTCCCGGCCCTTCGCTTCCCACGCGAGTTCTTGGCGGCCCGCCCGCGCGATCTCATGAATGGACGACGCCACGCGACGGCCGATCAGATCGAACGCCTCGAGCTTGACCGCACCCGCGCGCGGAGTGGTGAACGACAGTGTCACCCGGCCCTGCGAGGGATTCGGGCGGATGGACTGGATCGCGAACTTGAGTGGCGCGCCATCCTCGCCCTGGGCCTGCGAAGCGCGCGTCGAGGACGCCGACTCCGCATCGTGTTCGCCGGTCACGCGCATGTACCAGTGACGTGTGGTGCCCTCGGTCGGTTCGGGCAGCGAGGAGGTGATCACGCTCATCGACTCGTCGGCTGCGAGCACGACACCTGAGAGCTCCGCGGAAGTGAGCGCACCGAGCCGGCTGTGCTCGCCGGACACCGCGGCCGCTTCGTGGATGGTTGGCGCAGAAGCGCCGGTGACCACACGACCAAGCCCACTGATCGCCGTCTGCCCCAGCACGACGAGCCGCACCTGCGAGCCCGAGAGACCACGTACCACCGCGTCACTGTAACGACGACGGGGCCGCACGTGCTGCACGGTGGCCCACTGGCCATCCACACCAAGCGACTGGACGAGCACACCGTAGTCGCCGCCCATGCCCAGCGAGGGTGAGCCCATCGTCCGCAGCCACATGCCATCGCTGCCTGTGGCGTTCGGCAGCGTGACGACAAGTGTGTCGCCAATGCTCGCCGTGTGCGGATGCGCGTCGTCGCCCAGCACCGCGGTCACCTCGCCTGCCGCCGAGCTGGTCACCGCGCTCGCCGGCAGTTGCGAGCCCGCGAGGAACGAACCATCCTCGGCGACCCAGCAGCCCTCCTCTGCGGAGTCGAGCGCGACGAGCCTCACATCGCTCAGCGTCGAGCTGCCGTGGCGGCCGCGGCGCAGACTCAGGCGATGGCCCTCGCCCGCAACCGCCGGGGTGTTCTGCAACGGCATGAGATCGGTGCGCATCAGGCCGGGCACCAGACCCGGCAGGATCGAGTTCTCGTGGCCGTTCGCCTCGTCGCCACCGTCCTGCGCCAGCCGATTCATCTCGGCGACACGCCCCGCCGAGAACCCACCACCCGTCGGCGGATCGCCCCCGGTCAGCCCATTGTCGCAGCCAACCACATGGAACGAGAGGAAGTTGCTCATGGCCGAGGAACGGCTCGGCCGGTCGTCGCGACTGACCATCGCGAACCGGTAGTTCTGGCCCAGGAGCATGCCGTAGGCCGTCATCGACTGCGTCGTGCCCGCGGCCGCCGGTGCGGGCTCACCCTCGTACTGGGTGGCCGTCCTGAATGTCGCCCAACCCGACGGCAACGTGGTCAGGTAGGGGTCCTCGCGCAGGTCGTACTCACTGGCCACCCCGTACAGCGAGCTGTCCTCGGCCGGTGCGGTCCACGAGAACTCCAGTACGTCACCGTCACAGAAAGGGCCCGGAATATAGTTGATCCGCTGCAGGGTCAGCTTCTTCGGCTGCGAGCGGTCGCCGATATCCGAGAGCCCGGTCTTTGGCTGCCCGGTCGCGCGGACATGGATCCAACGCGAGATCGACGGCACGCCGTCCTTGATGGCGAATAACTGGTAGAACCCGGGCGGCACCTCGAAGCCATTCGCCGGCAGCTGGAACGTCTTGCGGGGCGGGCTACCCGAAGGGGTGCTCACGTAGGTGGGCCGGATGAACAACTGCCCCTCATCGAACCCATGCGTGACCGAACCACCGCGCACCAGCGTGACGGTGTCCACCGCGACATCGGTGAACACGGTGAACGTGTCGCCGGGTTCGAGCAGCCCCTCGACCGCCAGGATCCTCGGGCGGGTGCGGACGGCATCCCCGTTGAAGAGGTAGGGCGGCGAGAACACCTCCATCTTCTGATCGTTTCCCTCGCATCGGGTCCTGAAGTTGGTGCACCAGTTCGCTCCGCCGGTCAGCAGGCGGCCATCCCCCATCAAGACTGCCGAATTATGGTAATCCCGGATGAGCGGATCCGTCTTGAGCCGCGGGCCCCAGGTGCCCTGCATGCCGCTCGTGGGCGGGGTCCAGATCTGCGGCCAGCGCACGGCGTCGATGGGGTTGGAGTTGTTCATCTCGCCGGTGCCGCCCGTGCAGAGGACCTGCCCGCTTGGCAGCAGTACTAAATTCTCATTCACGCGCCCGAACTCCATCTGGCTGCTCTGCTCGACCCAGGTGGGAGTCGTCGCATTCAGGTCGATGGTCTGCGTGCGCTTGAGCGCATGGTTGGCCCCGTCGCCCTGGAAGGGGGCGTCGCGCGAGCCGGACTTCATGATGCGACCCGGCTCGTACATCACCGCCGAGCCCCCGATGAACTTCGAGGTGTCGGTCATGGCGGTCACCGAACCCGAGCCGTCGGTGGTGAACCAGTAGCTCTTCTCCATCGGTCCGGCGGCGAACACCTGTGGCTTGGGCGTGGCACCCGCTGTGGGCTTGGCGAGGAACAGGAACGGGTACCACGGCTGCAGGAGCTTGGCGTTGCCGAGTTCGGTCCACGTCGAGTTCGCGCCGTCGATCGAGAACACCTCGGGCACGCGCGAGTAGTTCGCCTCGTCCCAGATGAACGCCGAGGCGCCGGTCACGGGGACGGTCAGGTCGGGCAGGTCCACCCACACGCCCTGCCCCGTGGTCTCATCGCTGTGCAGGATGGCGTGCACCTTGCGGATGTCGCCGGTGATCGCCCCATTGGCATCGCGCCCACCCAGGACGTAGAGGTCGTGCGAGCCGTCGATCCATGCGATGGCGGTGCCGGTGCGGCCCTCGGGCGGTGCGGCGCTGCCCGGGAGGCCGCTCGGGACCATGCTCCATTCCACCTCGAGTGCACCGGCCTGCGTGGGCTTGCTGAACAGGAGCCAGACATCGGAACTGGGACTGCCATCCGGCCTGCGGCCTCCGTAGAGGACCCCACCCCAGCGCGGGGTCTTGGTCGTATCGGCCCTGTGGACGGAGGGACGGTGCGGCGCTTCGAAGCTCGTGGACGCAAACTGCGTGAGCGGGCCCGGCGCCCCATCCCCGAGCTCGTCGATGACCGTGGCCTGCTTCCAGGTGGCGGCCGTGCGTGCCGCATTGAAACTCAGGAACCACACCGACTCTTCCTGCGGGGGGCTGTTATCGGGGTTCGAGCCACTCGGGATAGTTGTCGTGCCGCCGAAGACGACGACCGTGTCCCCGGCCCCGTGGGTGAACATCGCGTGGCCGAAGCGAGGGGCTGGGGGATTCGCGGTGGAGGGAGTGACGGAAGGGGTCATGGAGACCCATTCGTAGACTCCGTTACTGTTGGGCCCATATACCCAGACCTTGGCGTCGGCAGTGATTCCCCCGCTTGTACCAAGACCACCCCAGATGACAAGTTTGTTCTTGTCGCGCACCCCACGGTCGATGACGCACGCGGCGTGCTGGCTGCGCGCGGGTGGGGGTGGACCCGGGTTCGTGCCAAGAAAGCTGTAAGCATAGTCCGTATCGAACTCGGGCGATGCC
>JBKJPD010000561.1:0-4822 GCA_046595345.1 Pseudonocardia sp. | reverse complement strand
CCCAATTCGGGCTCACGGTCGAGGATCCGGCCGAAGCGGAACAGCTGGTCCTCGACCTCGTCGAGGCTGCCGTCCTTCTCCGCCACACCGAGGGTGGCCCGGCGGGCGAGCGACTCGAGCGACTCCACCAGGTCCAGCGAGCGCGACCAGCGGGAGGACACGAGATCGGACACGACGTCCAGCGCCGACCGACCGATCTTGCCGTCGAGCAGGCGGTCGGCGAGACCGGACCGGGACGCCGCCGGCACCGAGGGATCGGCAAGATGACGGCGCAGTGCCGGTTCGGCCACCAGCAACCGCAGAACGGCGAACAGGTCGCCGCCGAGCGGGGCGAGGTCAGCGCCCGAGGTGCTGTCGATGTGAGCGTCGAGCCGCGTGGCGGCCTCGGCCAGCGACTCGCGGCTGGTGGACTGCA
The DNA here is from genome assembly GCA_046595345.1 of Pseudonocardia sp. Taxonomy (GTDB): domain Bacteria; phylum Actinomycetota; class Actinomycetes; order Mycobacteriales; family Pseudonocardiaceae; genus Pseudonocardia. The sequence goes on along the minus strand of JBKJPD010000561.1, from coordinate 4,407 downwards.
GCATGAGCGCCATCAGATGGTCCCCCCACCGGCAGACGCCCGCAGGCGATCGGCTTCGCCTGCGCCGCGACCCGGCATCTGGTCGATCTCGTCGAGAAAGCGGTCCACGGTGGAGCTCTTGCGTGCGTCGTCGGACAGCACCTGCACGACGACCTGTTCGGCCAGCTGCATGGACAGCGCGCCGAGCTCTGCGCGGAGCTGCCGCACAACCTGGTCTCGCTGGGCCGTGAGCTGCTCCACGCCGCGCTGCTTGATCCGCTCGACCTCCTGCTCGGCCTGCGCCTTGAGCTCCTCGCCGATCCGGGTCGCGTCGGCACGCGCGTCGTCACGAATCCCCGCGGCCTCGGTGCGGGCCTCGGCAATCGCGGACTCGAAGCTCCGTTCGGCAGCCTCGAGCTTGCGGGTGGCCTCCTCGGCGTCGTCGACCTGCTGCTGGATCGTGACCTGGCGCTGCGCCACCATGTTCTTGACCAACGGCACGACCAGGCGGTAGAGCACCGCGAGGACAACAACGAACCCGACGAGCTCGGCAATCAGGATTGCCATCAGTTCGCCCCTGACCCGGTCGGTGACTTCGCCAGATCCGCTCGCTCCAGATCCGCGAGGAAGCGGTCCACGGTCGAACGCTGGGGTCCGTCGGCGGCCAACGGCTCTCCGAGGATCCGACCGGCGAGCTGCGTGGACAACCCGCCGATCTCGGTGCGCAGCAGGCGCACCGACTGCGCACGCTGTGCCGCCAACTGCTCCTCACCGCGCAGCCGAATCTGCTCGACATCGCGGTCGGTCTGCTGGCGCATGTCGTCGCGGATCAGCTGGGCGGCGAGCCGGGCGTCGTCGCGGATCCCCGCCGCCTCGGCGCGCGCCGAGGACAGCGCCGACTCGTAGCGCTCCTCGGCCTGCTTGAGCTTGCGCACCGCGTTGTCGCGGTCCTCGATCTGCTTCTTGACCATCTCGTCGCGCTCCCGCATCGCCTTCGACAGCGGCGGGACGATGTAGCGGTAGAAGATGAACAGGACGATGCCGAACAGCAGGAACTCGACGACGATCGTGGCGTTGGGTACCAAGAAGTTGGGGGTCTCCTCGGCTGCCAGCGTCACGGTTGTCATCCCGTGATGCCGGTCTGGGCGCCGGTGACGAAGACGAACAGCGCCATGAACGCAAGGTTGATGAAGTAGGTGCCCTCGACCAGACCGATGATCAGGAACATCGTGGTGTTCAGGCGACCGGCCGCCTCGGGCTGGCGGGCCACACCCTGGATCATCGACGCGCCTGCCAGGCCGTCCCCGACCCCGACGCCGATCGCGCCGCCGGCCAGTGCGAGGCCGCCGCCGACCATCGCCAGCCCGAGCAGCAGGGGGTTGGGACCCTCAGCCGCAGCCTGGGCCAGCTGAATGGTTGCACTCATGTCTCTCCTCGTTCTTTCTCGTGCCGCACGAGGTCTCGTGTGGCACGGAATCCTTGGGGTGCGATAGGTCTCTGGCTAGGGACGAAACCCCTAGTGCGCGTGGGCCTCGTCGTCGCTGCCGACTGCATCGGAGAAGTAGATGATGGTCAGCAGCGTGAAGATCAAGGCCTGGATCAAGCCGACGAACAGGTCGAACAGCTTCCACGCGGCGAACGGGGCCCACAGAATGTAGGCCGGGAGCAGCCCGATCACCGAGATCATGATTCCGCCGGCGAAGATGTTGCCGAACAACCGCAGGGCCAGCGAGATCGGGCGGGAGGCGTAGTTGGTGAGGATTTCGATCGGCGTCATCACCGCGTAGGGCTTGGTGAGGTGACCGAAGAATCCCTTCACTCCCTGCGCGCGAATGCCGGCGACGTTCACCCAGACGATCACGATCAGCATCATCGCGTAGGTGAGGTTCACGTCCGCGGTAGGCGGCGGCAGGATGTGCTCGGTGGGCAGCACCGCCAGCCAGTTCGAGATGAGGATGAACGCGAAAAGTGTGACGCACAGGCCGACGAGGCCGCGCGGGGCACGAACGCCCATACCGTCCTTGACCTGGGTCTGAACCCAGCCGGTGAGGGCTTCGAACGCGATCTGCACGCCGGTCGGCCTGCCTTTCGTGGCGCCCCGGGCCATGTAGACACCGAGCCCGCACACGATCGCAGCCGCAACGATCGTGCCCATGATCGTGTCGAGGTTGAACGTCAGCCCGAGGATCTGGCCGGTCCAATGGTCGCCGGGCTTGATCTCCTCGGCGGCGAGGACGTAACTCATTTCTGTCGGATCTCCTTGATCAGCGGCAGCGCAGAGCTCACGGTGGCGATGAGCTGGAACAGCGCGAGACCACCGAAGACGGCGATCCCGTACGGCGGGAACAGCAGCGCGCAGGCGAACGCGAGCAATGTGATCGCGGCGATCCGGACCAGCACCGTGCCGGAGAACCGCGCCTTGGTGAAGGATTCCGTGTTGGTGAACCGCGCCACGGACCGCATGACGAACCAGGTGTTCAGGACGCCGAGACCAATCCCGATGCAGGCGGACACCCCGTACAGGCCGTGCCCGAGGAGGAACAACACCACCAGCACCACGACGGCCGCGATGGCTCCCGCGCGGGCTGCTCGACGGAAGGTGGCCCGCGTGATGGGCGGGGTGTAGCCCGCGCCCGTCACCACGGCCAACTCACCTCGTTCACATGAACTTCCTGAACTGTCGATAGATGAGTGCGCAGGCCGCGACGATGCCCAACCCCAGGCCGGCCATGGCGAACCCCGGAAACGTCCGCAGTGGCTGATCGAGCGCCCAGCCGAGGCCGAATCCGACCATCACACAGGTGGCCAACGTCAGACCCAGTGAGAGCAGGTCGCCGAGATCCGGACCGTCGCTGGTCACCTGCGCGGCTCATCCGGTCCGCGTCCGGCGGCCGAAGGCTCGGATCCGAGCGTTCACGAGCAGCTCCTCGAATCGGCGCCGTAGGGCTAGGGGCGTATCACGCAGAGTCGACCGACCTACGTTGCGATGGACAAACCGGGCGATGCCCAGCATGTGACCGGGACGCTACCACAGCTCCATGGAGCTTCTAGACCCACCCTGACCTGCGATAAGGTCGATCGTGAAATTCTTCACAAGCGCTCACGTCGATGGACCTCCGGTACGCGCCCGGGGCATGGCGGAGGCGACTACGGCGACGACAAGCCCGATCCCCACCCCCCACAACACGACGAACGGGTCGTCGATCAACGACAGCGCCACCGCGCCGAACGCCAGCACCGCGGACCACAGATAGATCAGAAGCACCGCGCGGCGGTGGCTGTGGCCGACCTCCAACAGCCGGTGGTGCAGGTGCATCTTGTCCGGAGCGAACGGGCTCACGCCCCTGCGGGTGCGGCGGACCACGGCCATGATCAGATCGAGCAGTGGTACGAACAGCACCGCACCGAGCACTACGAGCGGTGAGAAGAGCGCGAGCAGGTCGACCGCGCCGTTGGCGTCGCCGGAGACCTTGCCCGACGCCATCGTCGTCGCCGCGGCGAGCAACAGCCCGATGAGCATCGAGCCGGAGTCACCCATGAAGATTCGGGCCGGATTGAAGTTGTGCGGCAGGAAACCCAGGCACGCCCCAGCCAGCACGGCCGCGACGAGAGCGGGCGAGTAGTAGGACGGGTTGTTGCCGTACCGGATCACCAACCCGATGGCGAACAGGCCGGTCGACCCCGCGGCGATCAGACCGATCCCGGCAGCGAGCCCGTCGAGGCCGTCGACGAAGTTCATCGCGTTCACCAGAGCGACGGTCAACAGGACGGTGACCAGCACCCCCTCCTCGCGGCTGAGGAGCATGATCGTGCCTGAGGGGCCGCCCCACGGCACCCAGAGCTGGGCGAACTGGATCCCGGAGATCACCAACACCCCCGCTGCAGTGCACTGGCCGGCGAACTTCGTCAGGGCGTCGAGGTCGTAGCGGTCGTCCAGCGCACCGACGACGGTCAGCAGCACGGCGGCGCCCATCACCCCCAGGACCTCGTTGGAGTAGTCGAACGCCAGCCGCAGCGCGGGGAGTTGGTATGCCATCGCGACACCCCCGAGCGCCCCGGCGAGCATGGCGATGCCACCCCACCGGGGCGTCGGGGTGACGTGGACGTCGCGACCGCGCGGCCAGGCGACGGCACCGAGCTTCAGAGCGAGCACCCGCACCGGCCCGACCAGCAGGAATGTCAGCACCGCCGCAGTCAGTCCCGCGAGCAGGTACTCCCGGATGGGCAGCACCAGGTCGGACACGACGGGGTCAGGCCCGGGGGTAGGCCGGCGCCCGGGCGACCAGCGTCGATACGGCCTCCGCGACGGCGGACAGCTCGGCATCTCCGGCCGGGGTGCCGTGCTCGGCCTTGACGGCGCGGCCCAGCAGTGTGGCGATCTCGGCCATGTCGGACTCGACCATGCCCTGCGTGGTGACGCTCGGCGAG
>JBKJPD010000560.1:0-5310 GCA_046595345.1 Pseudonocardia sp. | reverse complement strand
CCCGGATACGGCGCGCCGCTGCTGCCTTCTCCAGCGCGGCAGCGCGCTGTTCCTCGGTCAGCTGGGGAAGGGCCACGATCTCCTCCGTCGTTCGTTGTGCACCCTGTCTTTCCAGGGCGCAACTGTCTTTCACCGCACACCGCATGACCTGACGGGCGGGCCCGCTCCGGTCCTATCGAACGTACTCACGCTACGTCCGGGAAGGGACACGGGGGGTGCCACCTGTGGATTCTCTCTCAGAGCACTCGTTGGAGGGATACCACGACCGGGCGACATGCGGCGCCCCAGGCGCGACCGCTCACCGCACGGCGACGACCGTCCCGTGGATCAGGACCCCCAGCGCCCGCCGACGCGAACGCATCGGCGCAGGGCCGTCCGCACGGGCGCATCGGCGCAGGGCCGTCCGCACGGGCGCGTGCCTCCCGCGGGCACGGCCGTCCCCGCGTACTGCTCGCGCGGTGGTCCCGACGCGCCGACCGGGCGCCGCGGCGCGATGCTGTGCGCGTGGACGTACAACGAGCCGACGGCTTCGACGCCGTCGTCGTCGGATCAGGGCCCAACGGGCTGGTCGGAGCGGTGCGGCTGGCCGAGACCGGCCGTCGGGTGCTGCTCATCGAGGCCGCCGACACACTCGGCGGCGGCCTGCGCACCGAGGAGTTGACGCTGCCAGGGTTCCGCCACGACGTGTGCGCCACCGTGGTGCCGCTGACGCTCGCCTCCCCGGCGTTCCGCTCGATCGATCCGACCCGGGACGGGGTGGAGTTCCTGCACCCACCGATCCCTGCGGCGCACCCACTCGACTCCGGCCCGGCCGGGCTGGTGCTGCGCGATGCCACCGCGACTGCCGGCAGCTTCGGACGCGATGCCACCGCCTGGCGGGCCACCGTCGGTGCGACGGCGCGGGCAGGCTTCCCGCTGGTCGATACGCTGCTGGCACCGCTGGACCTGCCGCCGCGGGCGCTGCTCGCGGCATTGCGCTACGGCGTGCTGGGGGCACCGCCCGCCACCGTCACCGCGAAACTGTTCCGCGACCCCGCTGCCCGCGCCGTGTTCGCCGGCATGGCCGCCCACTCGATCCTCGACCTGGCCGCGCCCATCACCGCCGGGTACGGGCTGCTGCTCGCCGCGCTGGCGCACTCCGTCGGCTGGCCGGTGGTGCGCGGCGGCACCCAGTCGCTCGCGGACGGGCTCGTGACCCGGCTGCGGAGCCTCGGAGCGGAGATCGTCAGGGGATGGCGGGTGCACGATCTCGGCGCGCTCCCGCCCACGCCGATCACGTTGCTGGACATCACCCCACGCCAACTGCTCGAGATCGGAGGCGACCGGCTGCCGGTGGCCTATCGACGGCGCCTGGAGCGGTTCCGTTACGGCCCGGGGGTGTTCAAGCTCGACTACGCCCTCGACGGGCCGGTGCCGTGGGCCGATCCGGCCGTCGCAGGCGCGGGCACCGTCCACCTCGGCGGCACGTTCGAGGAGATCGCCGCGGGCGAACGGTCCGTCGCGCGGGGCCGGCACCCGGACCGCCCGTTCGTGCTCGGCGTTCAGGCCTGCGTGGCCGACCCGTCGCGCGCACCCGCGGGCAAGCACACGTTCTGGGCGTACTGCCATGTGCCCAACGGGTCCGACGTGGACATGACGGCGGCGATCGAGGCGCAGATCGAGCGGTTCGCACCCGGCTTCCGCGACCGTGTTCTCGCCCGGCACGCGATGGGCCCCGCAGCGCTGGAGGCCCATAACGCCAACGAGGTGGGGGGCGACATCAGCGCAGGCGCGGCCGACTGGCGCCAGTTCGTGAGCAGGCCCGTGCTCTCGCTCGACCCCTGGCGCACCCCGGTGCCCGGCGTGTACCTGTGCTCGGCGAGCACCCCGCCCGGCGGTGGCGTCCACGGCATGGGCGGCTGGAATGCCGCCGGAAGGGCAATCCGGCGACGATGATCCTCGTACCGGCGCCGCTGCAGGCGCCCGGCGGCGCAGGCGTCAGGTCCCGCCCGGGGACGCTCAGGCAGCCGCCATGAGCTCGTCCCGGAGCCGCTGCGCCGCTGCTCGCAGCGCCGCAGCGGCCGGGCCCGCTCGCAGCACCGACCGCGACGCCGTGGGCAGCACGATCCCGCCTACCCCGGCGAAGCGCGCCACGAGGTCCGCGGGCGCGGCGCCCTGCGCGCCCAGCCCGGGCACGAGCACGGCGCCGTGCAGGTCCGACAGGTCCAGCCCGTGGTCGATGGTCGCCCCGACCACCACACCGACGTCCCCGAGCCGCTCCGTGCCTGCGTTGCGGGCGGCGGCCGCGTCCACGACGGTCTGTGCGACGGAGCGGACACCGAAGGTGGCGAGCTGCACCTCCGCGCCCTCCGGGTTCGAGGTGCGCGCCAGCACGAACGCCCCCCGCCCGGCGTCGGTGGCGGCGTCCAGCGCCGGGGCCAACGAGCCGAACCCCAGGTAGGGCGAGAGCGTGAGGGCGTCGGCCCCCAGCGGCGCACCGATGGCGAGATAGGCGTCGGCGTACCCGTCCATCGTGGACCCTATGTCGCCGCGCTTCGCGTCGAGGATCGTCAGGGTCGGGGTCTGCGCGAACGCCACGAGCAGCCGCTCGAGCACCGCGATCCCCGCTGACCCATGCCGCTCGAAGAACGCCGACTGCGGCTTGACCACGGCCACGTGCCCACCCAGCGCCTCCACGCACGTCATGGCGAACCGCTCCAGCCCGTCGGGGTCGTCGGTGAGCCCCCACTCGGCCAGCAACCCCGGATGCGGGTCGACACCGACACACAGCGCGCCGAATGCGCCGACGGCGTCGACAAGGCGCCCCCCGAACCCACTCACGCCGTCCCCCCCGACTCGGAGCCGGAACGCCGGCGGCGGCCGCCCGGGGACAGCATTCCGGCTCCGGAACGCGTCATGGGCGGGACTTCTTCAGCGCGGCGTGGGCGTCCTGGAGGGATCTCACTCCTATCCTGCCTGCTTTCATCGCCTCTATTCCCTGTACCGCCGCGGCTGCCCCCTGCACCGTCGTCACGCAGGGGATGCCGCGGCTCACGGCCGCGGCGCGGATCTCGTAGCCGTCCACCCGCGGCCCGGAGTTGCCGTAGGGCGTGTTGATGATCATGTGGACGTCGCCCGCAAGGATCCGGTCCACGATCGTCTCGACGCCCTCGGCCGCCTCGGAGTGCTTGTGCACCACCGTCACGGCGAGCCCGTGGCGGCGCAGCACGTCGGCGGTGCCCTCGGTGGCGAGCACCTCGAAACCGAGGGCGGCGAGGCGCAGCACCGGGAACACCATGGCCCGCTTGTCCCGATCGGCCATCGACACGAACACCCGCCCCGACGTCGGTAGCGAGCCGTATGCGGCGGCCTGCGACTTGGCGAACGCCGCCCCGAACGACGCGTCGAACCCCATCACCTCGCCGGTGGACTTCATCTCCGGTCCGAGCAGCGAGTCGATGGCCTTGCCCTCGCGGGTGCGGAACCGGTGGAACGGCAGCACCGCCTCCTTCACCGCGATCGGCGCGTCGGGCGGCAGCTCGCCGCCGTCACCGGTCGCCGGAAGCAGTCCCTCCGTGCGAAGCTCCGCGATCGTCGCGCCCAGCATGATCCGGGCCGCCGCCTTGGCCAGCGGCACCGCCGTCGCCTTCGACACGAACGGCACGGTTCGCGACGCCCGCGGGTTGGCCTCCAGCACGTAGAGCGTCTCGCCGTGCAATGCGTACTGGACGTTGAGCAGCCCCCGCACCCCGATGCCGTGAGCGATGGCCTCCGTCGAGCTCCGGACGCCCGCCAGCACCGAGCGGCCCAGCGTGATCGGCGGCAAGGTGCACGACGAGTCGCCGGAGTGGATGCCGGCCTCCTCGATGTGCTCCATGACGCCGCCGAGAAAGACCTCGACACCGTCACACAATGCGTCGACGTCGATCTCGATGGCGTCGTCGAGGAACCGGTCGACGAGCACCGGCCGGTCCTCGCTGATGGTCGTGGCACGGGAGATGTAGCCGGCGAGCGTCTCGTCGTCGTAGACGATCTCCATGCCTCGACCGCCGAGCACGTAGGACGGGCGGACGAGCACCGGATAGCCGATGCGGGCCGCGATCTCCTTCGCCTCCGGATAGGAGGTGGCCATCCCAAACGCCGGCGCCGGGAGGCCCGCCTCGCGGAGCACCTCGCCGAAGGCGCCGCGGTCCTCGGCGAGGTCGATCGCGGCGGCGCTGGTTCCGACGACCGGTACCCCGGCGGCGGTGAGCCGCGCCGCGAGCCCGAGCGGTGTCTGGCCGCCGAGCTGCACGATCACCCCGACGACGGTGCCGGACTCCTGCTCGGCGTGCACCACCTCGAGCACGTCCTCGAAGGTCAGCGGCTCGAAGTACAGCCGGTCCGCGGTGTCGTAGTCGGTGGACACCGTCTCAGGGTTGCAGTTGACCATGATCGTCTCGAAGCCTGCCGCGCGCAGTGCCATCACCGCGTGCACGCACGAGTAGTCGAACTCGATGCCCTGCCCGATGCGGTTCGGCCCCGAGCCCAGGATGAGCACCTTCGGCTTCTCGCGCTGCGGCGCGATCTCGGACTCGGCGGACGGGTCGGTCTCGTACGCGCTGTAGTGATACGGCGTCGAGGCCGCGAACTCGGCGGCGCACGTGTCCACCGTCTTGTAGACCGGCCGGATCCCGAGGCGGTGACGCAGCGTCCGCACCCCGTCCTCGCCCGCGAACTCCGGGCGCAGGGCCGCGAGCTGCCGATCCGACACCCCGGACCGCTTGGCCCGGCGCAGCAGCGCGGCGTCGAGCACCGGGGAGTCGAGGATCTCCGCGCGCAGCTCCACGAGCCCGGCGATCTGGTCGAGGAACCAGGGGTCGAGCCCGGAGCGCCCGGCCACCTCGGCGACCGACACCCCGCTGCGCAGGACGCGCTCGATATCGTAGATCCGACCGTCGGTCGGCATCGTGATGTCGATCCCGGCGAGGTCACCGGAGGGATCCGGGGTGGTCCAGAACCCGGCCGCGGTGGTCTCCATCGAGCGCAGCGCCTTGCCCAGTGCCTCGGGGAACGACCGCCCGATCGCCATCGCCTCACCGACGCTCTTCATCGTCGTGGTCAGCTCCGGATCGGCACCGGGGAACTTCTCGAACGCGAACCGCGGCACCTTGACGACCACGTAGTCCAAGGTGGGCTCGAACGCGGCGGGGGTCTCGCGGGTGATGTCGTTGCGGATCTCGTCGAGGGTGTAGCCGATGGCCACCTTGGCCGCGATCTTCGCGATCGGGAAGCCGGTGGCCTTCGAGGCCAGCGCGCTGGACCGCGAGACGCGGGGGTTCATCTCGATGA
>JBKJPD010000484.1:0-2798 GCA_046595345.1 Pseudonocardia sp. | reverse complement strand
CCACCTACAAGCGGTTGACCCTGATGCTGCGTGACCCGGAGCGGCTGCGCGCCATGCTGCTCGACCCGGTGCGCCCGGTCCATCTGGTCATTGCAGGCAAGAGCCACCCCGCCGACGACGGCGGCAAGGCGCTCATCCAGCAGGTGGTGCGCTTCGCCGATGCGCACGACGTGCGCCACCGCATCACCTTCCTGCCCGACTACGACATGTCGATGGCCCGCTACCTGTACTGGGGCTGCGATGTCTGGCTCAACAACCCGTTGCGCCCGTTGGAGGCGTGCGGCACCTCGGGCATGAAGTCGGCGCTCAACGGAGGGCTCAATCTCTCCATCCGCGACGGCTGGTGGGACGAGTTCTACGACGGCGCCAACGGCTGGGCCATCCCCACCGCCGACGGCATCGACGACCCCACCCGCCGCGACGACCTGGAGGCCAACGCGCTCTACGAGCTGCTGGCCACGCAGGTCAGTCCGGCGTACTACGAGCGCGCCGACGGCGTCCCGACGCGCTGGGTGGACCTGGTGCGGCACACGCTGACGACGCTGCGCCCGCAGGTGCAGGCCACGCGGATGGTGCGCGAATACGCGGAGACGCTCTACGCCCCGGCGGCTCGGGCAGCGGCCGTCGTGACCGCCGACGAGTTCGCCGGCGCCAAGGCGATGGCGTCCTACCGGGCGCGGCTCGGCGCGTCGTGGACGCGAGTCTCGGTGCTCGGCGTGGACGCGTCCGGACTGCCGGACGTCCCGGTGGTCGGCGCGCCGATGACGGTGCGGGCCGCGGTGCGCCTCGCCGGGCTCGACCCGTCCGACGTCGTCGTGCAGGCCGTGGTCGGTCAGGTCGACGAGGCCGACGACCTCCGCGGGGCCGCCGTCGTGGCGATGGATCACGTCGAGACCGACGGGGATGTGGACCGGTTCGAGGCCGTGGTGCCGCTGCCCTATGCGGGGCTCACGGGCTACACGGTCCGGGTGCTGCCCCAGCACCCGCTGCTCGCCTCGGCAGCGGAGCTCGGCAAGGTGGTGCTGGCGGGGTGACGTCCGGCGTCGGGCTCACCCGCCGCCGCAGCACCCGCCGCCGCAGCACCCGCCGCCGGCGCGGGCCGGTACCGGGGCTGATCCACGGCTCATGCCGCCCACGGCGACGGTGGTGAGCAGTTTGACGGTGTCGGCGTGCCCATCGGGGCAGGTCGCCGGGCTTGCGGAGGCACTCATCGGGCGCGTGACCTCGAAGGTCTGCGCGCACTCACGGCAGCGGAAGTCATAGCGCGGCATCGGGTGAGCGTAGCGCCCGGTGCCGTCCGCGCACCCGTGCTTCGCGGCCCGCCTCCGGCGGCAGGATCGTCGATCGGTCAACTCGCAGGAGCCGGGGTGGCGGTGGGGGTGTTGCGCAGGAGCAGCAGGGACCGTGGGGGGAGGGTGATCGTCGTGCCGCCGGGGAGTGGGCGGCAGCTCGTCGGCGTGCCGTCGTGGCGGGTGCTGTCCAGCGTCGGGGTGAACGTTCCCTCGGGCGGAAGGGTCGCGGCGATCGCGTCCGGGCCCGCGTGCATCAGCAGCAGCCATTCGCCGCGCAGCAGGCCGAGGGCGTGCAGACCGCTGTCGTGCCAGTCGTGCCCGCCGATCCGGCGGCCCGCCGGATGCCACCACAGCACCTCGCCGTCGCGGTAGAACCGGTCGCGGTGCAGCGCGGGTGAGCTGCGCCGGATCTGCGCGACCCGGGTGGTGAACGCGGTGAGCGAGTCGGCCTGCGCGTTCGGCGACCAGTCCGTCCAGGTCGTCTCGTCGTCGAGGCAGTACGGGTTGTTGTTACCGCCCTGGGTGCGCCAGCGCTCGTCGCCCGCCAGGACCATCGGCGTTCCCGTCGACAGCAGCAGCGTGCCGAGCATCGCCCGTGCCATCCCGAGACGCCGGGCGACGATCACCGGCGAGGTGGTGTCGCCCTCCACGCCGAAGTTCTGTGAGCGGTTGTCGTCGGTGCCGTCGCGGTTGTCCTCGCCGTTGGCCTCGTTGTGCTTGTTCCGGTAGGACACCAGATCGCGCAGCGTGAAGCCGTCGTGCGCGGTGACGAAATTCACCGAGGCCCAGGGTCGGCGTCCGTTCAGTGCGTAGAGGTCGGAACTGCCCGTGAGTCGGGAGGCGACCTCGCCGATGCCGCCGTGGCCGCGCCAGAAGTCGCGCACGGCGTCGCGGTAGCGCCCGTTCCACTCCGACCACGAGACGCCGAACCCGCCGACGCGGTACCCCTCCCCGGTGGCGTCCCACGGCTCGGCGATCAGCTTGACCCGCGACAGGATCGGGTCGGTGGCAATCGCGGTGAGCAGCGGGGCGTTCGGGTCGAACGGGCCGCTGCGCGGGCGGCCGAGCACGCTGGCGAGGTCGATGCGGAACCCGTCCACGCCGAACGTCGTGACCCAGTGCCGCATCGCGTCGCAGATCAGCCGCAGCACCGTGGGAGAGCCGGAGTCCAGCGTGTTGCCGGTGCCGGTGATGTCGGCGTCGTGGCCGTTGCCGCCCAGCGAGTAGTACGCGGGCGCGTCGAGGCCCCGGTAGGACAGTGTGGTGCCGCCCACGCCGCCCTCCGCGGTGTGGTTGGGGACGATGTCGAGGATCACCTCGATGCCCGCGGCGTGCAGCGCCGCGACCATCGTCGCGAACTCCTCGATCTCCGCGCCCTGCACGCTCGCGTACCCGCCGTGCGGTGCGAGGAAGCCCAGGGTCGCGTAGCCCCAGTAGTTGCCCACGCCCCGCGCCAGCAGCGGCGGCTCGTCGGCGATCGACATGACGGGCAGCAGCTCCACCGCG
>JBKJPD010000327.1:0-6964 GCA_046595345.1 Pseudonocardia sp. | reverse complement strand
CGCCACACCACCTTGGCGTCGTCGCCGTCCTCGAGCGCCTGCACCACGGTCCGCCCGCCGAGCGTCGCGAGCACCTGATCGCGTGCGTAGGAGTCGGCGTACGACGGACCGACCTCGCCCTCCATCCGGGCCCAGAACTCGGTGAGGCGCACGCCTGAGAGGGTAGGCGGCAAGCACACGCGCCCAGGAGGTCCCCGATGTCGGACTACGAGCTCGCCCACCCCGCCGGCAGCCTGCCGCTCAGCCTCGTCGACGGCACCGAAGCGCCGAGCGGGCTGGACATCGGCAAGCTGCTCACCAGCACCGGCGCGGTCACTTACGACCCCGGCTTCATGAACACCGCGGCCTGCGCGAGCGCGATCACCTACATCGACGGCGACGCCGGGATCCTGCGCTACCGCGGCTACCCGATCGAGCAGCTGGCGGAGAAGGCGAGCTTCCTGGAGGTGGCCTGGCTGCTCATCTACGGCGAGCTGCCGACCGACGACGAGCTCACGACGTTCAAGACCAAGATCCGCAAGCACACGATGCTGCACGAGGACTTCCGCGAGTTCTTCGGCGGTTTCCCCACCGACGCACACCCCATGGCCGTGCTGTCCAGCGCCGTGAGCGCGCTGTCCACCTTCTACCAGGACAGCCTCGACCCGTTCGACGAGGACGCCGTCGAGCTGTCCACGATACGGCTGCTGGCCAAGGTCCCGACGATCGCGGCGTACGCCTACAAGAAGTCCGTGGGCCAGCCGTTCCTCTACCCGGACAACTCGCTCGGGCTCGTCGAGAACTTCCTGCGCATGACCTTCGGCTTCCCCGCGGAGCCCTACGAGATCGACCCCGAGCTCGCCCGCGCGCTCGAGGTGCTGCTGATCCTGCACGCCGACCACGAGCAGAACTGTTCGACGTCCACGGTCCGGCTCGTCGGCTCGTCGCATGCCAACCTGTTCGCCAGCATCTCGGCCGGCATCAACGCGCTGTTCGGGCCGCTGCACGGCGGAGCGAACCAGGCGGTCCTGGAGATGCTGCAGCACATCAAGAACGAGGAGAACGGCGACGTCAACGCGTTCGTCAGGCGGGTCAAGAACCGCGAGGAGGGCGCCCGGCTGATGGGCTTCGGCCACCGGGTCTACAAGAACTACGACCCGCGCGCCCGGATCGTGAAGCAGTTGGCCGACGACATCCTCAAGAAGCTCGGTGTCATCGACCCACTGCTCGACATCGCGAAGGCGCTGGAGGAGAAGGCGCTGGCCGACGACTACTTCACCGAGCGCAGGCTCTACCCGAACGTGGACTTCTACACCGGCGTGATCTACCGGGCCATGGGTTTTCCGACCAGGATGTTCACCGTGCTGTTCGCGCTCGGCAGGCTCCCGGGTTGGATCGCCCACTGGCGCGAGATGATCAACGACGAGACCACGAAGATCGGGCGCCCGCGCCAGCTCTACACCGGTTCCGCCGAGCGCCTGTACGTACCGATGGGCGACCGCTGACGGCTGCTGCTTCCCGGCCTCGACGCGCCAGGGTGCGACGGTGCGGATAGCGTCGCACTCCATGAGTGAGGTCTCTGTCGTCTGGTTCCGGCGTGATCTGCGCGTGCGGGACCAGCCGACGTTCCTCGCCGCGGGCGAGGCCGCTCCCAGGTCACTTGCGCTGTTCGTGCTCGATCCTGCGCTGCTCGACCCGTCCGGCTCCGCGCGACGGACCTTCCTGTACCGCTCGTTGCGTGCCCTTGACGACGCACTCGGCGGGACGATGTTGCTGGTGGTGTGCGGCGATCCGGCCGAGGTCTTGCCCCGGATCGCCGCAACAGTCGACGCCCCAACGGTTCACGTCGCCGCCGACTACGGCCCCTACGGCACGCGCCGCGACGCCGCCGTCGAGAAGGCGCTCGCCCGGGACGGGCGGGAGTTGGTGCGCAGCGGCTCGCCGTATGCCGTCGCGCCGGGGCGGGTGCGCAAGGCCGACGGGGAGCCCTTCAAGGTCTTCACGCCGTTCCGCCGGGCCTGGGCGGCGCACGGCTGGCGTCGGCCCGCCGACACCGATGCATCGACGCTGACGTGGCTTGATCCGTCGGATATGGACGGTGGACCGCGGGCGGTGGCGATCCCTGCTGACGAGGCAGTCGACGCCGAACTGCCAGAGGCGGGCGAGGAGGCCGCGCTGCGGCAATGGGCGAGCTTTCTCGACACAGCCGTCGACTCCTACGGCGAGGGGCGCGACCGTCCGGACCGGCCCGGCACGTCCCGGATGTCGCCGTACCTCAAGTTCGGCTCGATCCACCCGCGCACGATGCTGGCCGATCTCGGGTCGCGACAGTCGGATTCGGTCGAGACCTTCCGCACCGAGATCGCATGGCGGGATTTCTACGGTGGAATCCTGCACCAGCGGCCGGACTCGGCACGGCGGAACTACGACCGGGCCTTCGACGCCCTCCCCGTCGCCTCAGGTGCGGCCGCGCGCGTGGCATTCGACGCCTGGCGCGAGGGACGCACCGGATTCCCGATCGTCGACGCCGGGATGCGCCAGTTGCGTGAGCAGGCATGGATGCACAATCGGGCCCGGATGATCGTCGCGAGTTTCCTGGTGAAGGACCTGCACCTGCCGTGGTGGTGGGGTGCCCGGCATTTCATGACCCTGCTCGTCGACGGAGATCTGGCCTCCAACCAGCACGGATGGCAGTGGACGGCCGGCAGTGGCACCGACGCGTCGCCGTACTTCCGGGTCTTCAACCCGATTACCCAGGGAGAGCGGTTCGATCCGGACGGCGACTATGTGCGCACGTTCGTGCCCGAGCTGCGCGGTGTGCAGGGAAAAAAAGTGCACCAGCCATGGGCACTGCCCGGTGGTGTTCCCGTGGGCTACCCGGAGCGGATGGTCGATCACCGGGTCGAGCGCCTAGAGGCACTGGCCCGCCACGAACAGGTGAAGGCTGCCCGGCGATCCGAGCGTTGATAACACGGCGGGAGCACGCCCTGGAGCGTTGCGCCATGTGGGTGTAGGGTCGGCGCCTTCCCGGGAGGTGGGCATGAGCCGGAAACGTGTTCCGCGACTGGTCGTTCTTGCGGTTCTGGTGGGTGGTATCTGGGTCTGGAGAGTCCGCGTCGGGCGGGCGAGCGCCGACCATCTGGGGGAGCGGTGGCCGGTTCCGCACCTGGCCCGGCCGCGACCGGCCGTCGATCGCGATCCGGCATCGGCCGATCCCGCGCCGGTCCTGGCCGAGGTCCCGTGGGCGCCCCGGGAACCGGTCGTGGAGACCGACATCGTTGTCGCCCCGCTGCCCCGGCCCGGGGGACGTCCGCGCCGCGCCGTACGGGAGCCCCCACCGGGTGCGGCCGCTCCGTCCCCGGACGGTTCCGCGCCCGGCCCGGAGTACACCATCAAGGGAAACGCCGGGTCATTACTCTTCCACGGTCCTGCGAGTCCGTACTTCCGACGGACCAAGGCCGAGTTCTGGTTCCGGACCCCCGATGACGCGCGGGCCGCCGGTTTCACGGAGTGGACGCCCAAGAGGCGCGCATCCCCGTAGCGACTCGCGGGCACGGAGACCCCGACTCGCGGGCACGGAGACCCCGACTCGCGGGCGGGGAGACCCCGACTCGCGGGATCAGCCGCGGCCGGCGGTCACCGCGGACATCGAGATGCCGTAGCCCCGGATCTTGCGGTAGAT
This sequence comes from Pseudonocardia sp., assembly GCA_046595345.1. Taxonomy (GTDB): domain Bacteria; phylum Actinomycetota; class Actinomycetes; order Mycobacteriales; family Pseudonocardiaceae; genus Pseudonocardia. The sequence goes on along the minus strand of JBKJPD010000327.1, from coordinate 3,303 downwards.
CGTGGCGCGGGACATGCCGAGATGGCGGGCTGCCTCGGCCTTGTTTCCCTCGTTGTCCAGCAGCGCGTCCACGATGGCATCGCACTCGATGGCCTCGAGCGGCGTGAGCACGCGCCGGGTGATGGTTCGGGTCTCCGGTGGTAGGTCCCCGGGTGCCAGCTCGCCCGACCGGCGGCGGGAGAGGGTCTTGCGGAGCACCTGGTAGAGCTGCTCGACGTTGCCCGGCCACCGGTTGCGCATCAGTACCCGCATGGCCTCCGGCGAGCAGGTCAGATCGGTCCCACGGGTGAGCCTCGCTATCAGGTGTGGCACGAGCTCGGCCACGTCCTCGACGTGGTGACGCAGCGGCGGCACCTCGACCGTTCGCGGGAAACACTCGAGCAGATCGGCCGAGCCTTCGCCGGAGAGTCCGCCTATACCGACCGTGACCACCACCCACGGGCGTTGCGGGTCGGTGGACTCGCGGTGCGGTTCGAGGGCGTCGACCAAGGCCTGTGTTCCCTCGGGGCTGAGCCGGTCGACGTGGGAGAGCATGAGCGTGCCGCCGTCGGTCTCCAGCTCCTCGGTGATCTCGGCGATCCACCGCGGGCTGTAGTCGTCGGCGTCGAGTAGCCGAAGGTGGGCCGCGGGGGTGCGCATCTGGTGGGTGGCCCTGGCCAGGGTGGTCTTACCGGTGCCGGGTTCGCCCTCGAGAACGAGCCACTCCCTGCTGCGGAAGTGGCGGTCGACGGCCTGGCAGCACTTCGTCCACAGCAACCCGGATCCGACGGCCGCGGGCAGAGGCGAGAACGGCGCCAACGCGGGGGTGCGGCGCCGGTGTGCGATGTTCGGTGCGGCGAGCTGGACGAGCACGACCCCGCCCGACACCCCGTGGTCCATCCAGCTCGGTCGGCACTGCACGCGGGCGACGGCGCCGCTGGGCAGATCCAGCATCAGCAACCTGCGGTCGGAACGCATGGCCTCGGTGGCCCCCGCGACGAGCGCGTCCTGGTCGGTCGGGTCGACGAGCTCGCGGGCGCGGTCGTTCATCATCAACAGGTCCGGGCTGACTCCGAACACGGCTCCGCGACTGCGCCGGCACGCGGTCAGGTAGTCCTGCAGCAGGGCCAGCTCGCGGGGACCGGACTGGGCCAGGAGCGCACCCTCGATCTGGCGCGCGATACGGGCCACGGCCGTGGACATGAAGCGCCCCGCGTCGGGGCCCCAACAGGTGAGGTCGACGACGCCGAGCAGCTTGCCGCTCACCGGGTGCCAGATGGGTGCCCCGGCGCAGGCGAGATCGGCCAGATTCTCGACGAAGTGCTCGTGGCCGAAGACCTGCACCGGTCCGCGGCCTTCCAGGGCCGTGCCGATCCCGTTGGTGCCGATGAACTTCTCCGCGTAGCTGAAGCCCGGTGCGAGCCAGACCTTGTTCAGGTGCTGGTGCAACGCCGAGTCACCGGTGCGGCGGTCGAGGATCACGCCGTCGGCATCGGTGAGGATGACGCTGACCGGTTCGCCTGCCATCTGGTCGGCGACATCGGCCAGTACAGGGGCGGCTGCGCGGGTGAGTGGGGTGTCCGGTTCGGGGTGGAACTCGCACGACAGCTCGACGTTGTCGGTGTCGACGTCCCACTCACGCGAGCGTGTCCACGACGCCATGATCGTATCGCGGACAGCCCCCGCCTCGACCTGATCGTCCACCAAGAACGACGTGCGGGCACGAACGAGCCCTTCACCGGGCCGGTCGGCGCAACGCTGAAGGGGACGTTGGTTCAGGCGGACCAAGCGGTTGCCCTCCTCGGGTGCAGCGGCCGCTCCGCGTCGGTGCGTTGCGTACCTGGCAGACGGTACTCGCTGCCGCTGCTCACCGGATAGAACCCGAACCGGGGGACAAACGCCGACAATCTCATAATGAGACCTCTGGGCGCCCGGTGGGGATGTGTGATTCACGGCACGAGCCAACCGCGACCGAGATCGGCCCTGCGCGCCGACCACGGGAACGGGGACCTCGGGTCCACCTCCGCTGTCCGGCGCCACCCGCGCATGGACCGGCACTGCGGAAGGGGGCAGACCACTGAGGATCGCAAGTCACCCCCGCCGACCGGTTCACGCCGGCCGGCGGCCCGCGGGGTGCGAAGTGATCCCGGCCCCACCACCACGTGAGGAGATGGCGTGAGTCGGCAAAGTTTGGCCAAGGCTCATCAGAAGATCCAGGAACTTTCCTGGGAGCCGCAGTACCACGAGCCGTACATGAAGTACGGAACCGATTACACCTTCCGTAAGGCAGCAAAGAAGGACCCGCTCAAGCAGGTCCTGCGGTCCTACTTCCCCATGCAGGAGGAGAAGGACCACCGCGTCTACGGCGCGTCTGACGGTGCCATCCGCGGGAACATGTTCCGCCACGTCCAGGAGCGTTGGCTGGAGTGGCAGAAGCTGTTCCTCTCCATCATCCCGCTGCCCGAGGTTTCGGCAGCGCGGTCGATGCCGATGCTGTTCGCCGTTGTTCCGAACCCGGAGCTGCACAACGGCCAGGCCATTCAGATGATCGACGAGGTTCGCCACTCGACGATCCAGCAGAACCTGAAGCGCCTGTACATGAACAACTACATCGACCCGGCCGGCTTCAACAACAGCCTGCGTAACTTCCACAGCGACTACTGCGGCACCATCGGCCGTCAGTTCGCCGAGGGCTTCATCACCGGTGACGCGATCACCGCGGCCAGCATCTACCTGACGATCGTCGCCGAGACGGCATTCACGAACACGCTGTTCGTGGCCATGCCGGCCGAAGCTGCGGCCAACGGCGACTACCTGCTGCCGACGGTGTTCCACTCGGTCCAGTCCGACGAGTCGCGCCACATCTCCAACGGCTACGCCACGCTGCTCATGGCGCTGTCGGACGAGGACAACCGCCAGCTGCTCGAGCGCGACCTGCGCTACGCGTGGTGGAACAACCACCGCGTGGTGGACGCCGCCATCGGCACGTTCATCGAGTACGGCACCAAGGACCGTCGTAAGGACCGCGAGTCCTACGCCGAGATGTGGCGTCGCTGGATCTACGACGACTACTACCGCGCCTACCTGGTGCCGCTCGAGAAGTACGGCCTGGTCATCCCGCACGACTTGATCGAAGAGTCGTGGAAGCAGATCTGGGAGAAGGGCTACGTCCACGAGGTTGCGCAGTTCTTCGCCACCGGTTGGCTCGCCAACTACTGGCGCATCGACGGCATGACCGACACGGACTTCGAGTGGTTCGAGTACAAGTACCCGGGCTGGTACGACAAGTACGGCGCATGGTGGGAGAACTACAACCGCCTCTCG
>JBKJPD010000035.1:0-4775 GCA_046595345.1 Pseudonocardia sp. | reverse complement strand
CTCCCCCGACGAGCACCCCGGCGACGGCCCCGCGGGCGGTCAGCCCACGCCACCAGATCCCGAGCACGAGCAGCGGGCAGAACGTGGACGCGGCCACCGCGAACACCAGCGGCACGGTCAGCGAGAAATCCAGCCGCGTCACCGATAGCGCCAGCGCGAGCGGCACCACCATGGACACCACCGCGGCCAGCCTGAAGTCCTGGACCCGACCCCGCAGCACGTCGGTGGACAACACCCCCGCGAGGCTCACCACGAGGCCCGACGAGGTGGACAGGAACGCCGCGGCCACCCCAGCCGCCACGAGCCCACCCAGCAGCCACCCGACCCAGCCCTGGCCGAGCGCCGCGGTGGGGACGAGCAGCACCGCCGCGTCCGTCTGGCCACTGACCAACAGCTGCGGGGTGTAGAGCCGGGAGAGCGCGCCGACCAGCGTGACGAGCATGTAGAACACGCCGATCATGGCGAGCACCCCAACCGTGGTGCGCCGGGCCGCCCGGCCGTCCGAATTCGTATAGAAGCGCACGAGTACGTGCGGCAGTCCCATCGTGCCGAGAAACCCGGCGATGAGGATTGAGTAGATCTCCAGGAGTTGGTCGTCGCGGGACCCCGACATCGGCTCGAGCCACTGCCGGTCGGTGGTCGGAGCCCCGACCACGGTGGGCACGGGCGATCCTGCTGGGAAGGTCAGACTGCTGCCCGCGCCGGCCCCGTGGCGACCCGGCTGCCACAGCACCGACCCTGCCGCAGGCTGGTCGTCGAGCGTTCCGGTGGCCTCGAACCGGATCGGATCGGCGATCTCGAACACGACGTCGGTACGAATCTGGACGGTGATCTGCGCCGGGAACTGCGGCGCCGTCGGCCGGTCGAAGGTACGCGCGTCGTTCAGGAAAAGCCCGACGATGACCAGGCCGGGCACCGCGAGCGCGGTGAGCTTGAGCCAGTACTGGAACGCCTGGACGAACGTGATCGACCGCATCCCGCCACCGACGACGGTCAGGAGCACGACGACGCCGGCCGCCACGACCCCGCTCCACGCCGGCAGCGACGTCAACGTGGTGAGCGCGAGCCCAGCCCCCTGCAACTGGGGCAGCAGGTACAGCCAGCCGATCACCAGTACGAATGCGGTACAGATCCGGCGCAGCACGGGTGAGCCGAGCCGGGCCTCCGCGAAGTCGGGCACCGTGTACGCACCGGAGCGCCGCAGGGGCGCGGCGACGAACAGCAGTAGCGCCAGGTAGCCCGCGACGAACGCCACGGGGTACCAGAGGGCGTCTGCGCCCTCCCGCAGAATCAGCCCGGCGATCCCGAGGAACGACGCCGCGGAGAGGTACTCCCCGGAGATCGCGCTCGCGTTCGCAACCGGTCCGACCGTGCGGGACGCGACCAGGAAGTCCGACGTAGTACGCGCGACACGCACGCCGAACGAGCCGATCCCAGCCGAGACGACCCCGACAAGTGCGATCCCGATGAGCGCGATGAGCCCAGGGGTCGTCACGCGGCCCCTACATCAATCCTGAACATGGTCGGCGAAGTTCTGCTCGACACGCTCGGCGGTACGCGCGTGCCACCAGCCCAGCCCGAGCAGGAACGGGTAGACCAGCACCCCGAGGACCAGCCACGGCAACCGCAGCCCCAGTATCTCGATGCGCCCGATCTCCGGGAACATCGCGAACAGCAACGGCAGAACGCCGAGGGTGAGGCCCGCCCCCAGCGCGAAACGCACCGCGACGGTCAATTGGGAACTGATGAGGTTGCTGCGCAGCAGTTCACCGACCGCGGTGCCCTCCCGGATGTCGACAACGGTGCGAACCGGTCGCGCCACCCCCTTGCGCTCGGCCAGCACGACCCGCACCCGCTTGGTCGGCGCCGGCGAACCCGGGTCTGCGACTCGGGCCGACCGCGCCCCCCGCAGTGGATCGGACGCCTGCTCCGCCGATGGCCGCGGCGCCGGCACAGCTACCGTGGGCGGTGCGCCGGGCGGCGACGGGAGCGCGGAAGCCGACCACAGCACCTCGTCGGTGGGCTCCCGCGCGGCGGGGCCACGCCGCGGCGCGGCACCGCCGTCAGCGGACCACTCCGCGGGCACCGGGCCGAACAGCGAGGTCGATCCAGCGGTCGGAGACGCAGCGCCGGCGAACCAGGGCGGGCGCACCGAGAACGGCAGCGGGGCCGGTGGACGGGGCCCGACGGGGGGCGCTTCGACGGGCGGAGGCGCGAGCAGGCGCGCCGCTGCCGGACCGGACGGGGGCGCGGGCAGGGGTGGAACAGGCCCGGTGGGATCGCCGGCGACCCCGGGGCGCCGCGGCAACGACGGCCTGCCGATGCCGGCGTCGGGCGGCGGAGCCCCCGCGGGCCGCCCTACCTCGGGGGGTCTGAGCCCAGATCCGGGCTGCGGTGGTCCGGGCTGCGGTGGCCCGGGCCGCGGTGGCCCGGACCAGGCCGGCGGCGCCGATGCAGCCGCCTCCGCGACGACCTGATCCCGCCGCGGCCGGACAGCCGACGGGCCGAAAGGCTCATCGACCGGCGCCGGTCGAGGGGCACCCGGGCCGCCGGTGGTGGAGTGCCGGGGGGCGTAACCGGCGGAGGTCGACGGCCGCCCACCGGGGAAGCCGTTCGCCACCGGGGTGGTGCTGCGCCGGGCGTGGCGACCACCCGAATCGGGGTTGCCCGCCGTAATGCGCCGCTCGATCTCCTCCCGGAGCCAGAGCGACCCCGTGTTCACCGCAGGATCGTCGGCACCGTCGGGGATCCTGTGATCCGGATCCGCCGGGCGGGGCTTCGGCTCTGGATCCACCGACGGCGGCGCGCCATCGGTGAAGGTACTCACCTTCTGCTCTCACTCATCGCTGGCTCCACGCCTGCTTCGTCGCGCGGACCAACCGGTCCTTGAGCTCCCGGGTGTGGCGGCGACTGACCGGCAGTTCGGCGCAGTCGGGACCGCTGCCCACCCGCACAACATATCCGGACCCGGACAGGCGCAGCTCCGTGACCAGCGGCAACGACACCAGGAAGGAGCGATGGATACGGACGAAACCCGCGTCGCGCCAGCGGTCCTCCAGTACCGACAGCGGGATCCGGACGAGATGGCTGCCATCGTGGGTGTGCAGGCGGGCGTAGTCGCCCTGGGCCTCCACGTAGCGCACCGCCGAGCGCGGCACCAGCTTGGTGGTTCCGGCCAGCTCGACCGGGATGACCTCGTCCTCACCGTTGTCGTCGCGGATCGGCTCGGCGACACCCGCGGAGCGGGTGGCCAGGATACGGTCGATCGCGGCGGCGAGCCGCTCGCCGCGCAGCGGCTTGAGCAGGTAGTCCACCGCACCGACCTCGTAGGCGTCGACGGCCCGGTCGTCGTGGGCCGTGACGAACACGACCGCGGGTGGGACGGCCATCGACGAGAACACGCGCGCCAGTTCCAGCCCGTCGAGGCCCGGCATGCGGATGTCGAGGAAGACGACCTCGACGTCGGTGCGCTCGGCAACCCTGGTGCCGGTCATCGGGTTGGTCAGGCCACGGTTGACCTGCCCGTTCGGTGTGGCCTCCCGGACACCTTGGCGGCTGTTGAGGATGCGCAGGGCATCCGTGGCATCGGAGGCCTTGAGCACCAGCCCGACGCGGGAGTCCTCGCCCAGCAGGAAAGCCAGTTCTTCGAGAGCGGGCTCCTCGTCGTCCACCGCGAGGACGACCAGGCCACCGGAGCTGTCGTTGCTGTCCACGATCTCCTCATCCTGCGTGTCCGATCGCACCGGTCCCGGCGCAATCACGCCCGGCTCCGTCGACCATGGTGACGGTGAACTCGCGTGAGTGCCAGGGGCCAACACCAATCGGGTTCACCCGACGCCACCCTGCTATAGACCGTACCGCGCCCAGGTGGCGCGGATCTCAGCCGCCTGTGCTATTCCCAACAGCGCGTCGGCGCCCAGCACCCCGGCCGCCGAGGCACCGCCGAGACCCAGCCGCGCGAGCAGCGGCCTGCGCCCCTCGACGCTCACCTGCTCGGCGTCGGGGAAACGTTCGGTGAGCACCCCGCGGGTGGTTCCCAGACCGTCGATGAGACCCAGCTCGACAGCTCGCGCACCGGTCCACACTTCGCCGGTGAACAGTTCCGCGCCGGTCTGCAGCCGGTCACCACGCCGGGACACGACCCACTGCTGGAACATCTCGTGGAGCTGGTCCTGCAGGCCGCGCAGCCACACGACGTCCTCGGTCTTCTCCGGGAGGAACGGATCCAGCCGGGACTTGGACGTGCCCGCCGTGTAGAGCCTGCGCTGTACCCCGAACCGCTCGATGAACCCGTCGAGTCCGAAGCCCGCGCTGATCACGCCGATCGAACCCACAAGCGACGTCGGGTGCGCGTAGATCTCGTCGGCGGCGCACGCGAGCCAGTAGCCGCCCGACGCGGCGACGTCCTCACAGAATGCCAGCACGGGCACGCCCTTGGCCTCGGCCAACCCCCGGATGCGGTCGGCCACCAGCGCCGACTGCGTCGGAGAGCCGCCGGGCGAGTTCACCGACAACGCGACGGCAGCCAGGCCCTCGGGGGCGAAAGCCCGCTCGAGCGTCTTGTCCAGCACCGCAGCGTTGATCACCGAGCGGGGCACCGGGCCCTGCGTAGCGGTGATCACCCCGTGCAGCCGGACCACGGAGACCACCGGTTTTCCGGCACGTTCTCCGAGACGCCCCGGAAGGCGGGAGGCTAGCCGGTCGGGGATGCGGAGCGCGTCCATGGGGATAAACCCTACGCGGGACCGCCGCGCCGCGCGGGCTCAGACGCGGAT
>JBKJPD010000485.1:0-3180 GCA_046595345.1 Pseudonocardia sp. | reverse complement strand
GGCCGCTGTGAGGGCCCCAGAACGGGCGAGGGCCCGGCGAACGAGTCGCCGGGCCCTCTGTGCTTCTGCGCGCTCGCCGTGGGGACGAGCGGCCTCTGCTGGCGGGCTATGCCGTTTCCGGCAAGCTGGCTACATCATGCCGCCCATGCCGCCCATGCCGCCGTCGCCGCCACCGGCGCCGGCCTTCTCGGGCTTGTCGGCGATGACGGCCTCGGTGGTGAGGAACATCGCCGCGATCGAGGCTGCGTTCTGCAGCGCCGAGCGGGTGACCATGGCCGGGTCGATGATACCGGCCTCGATCAGGTCGCCGTACTCACCGGTCGCGGCGTTGAGGCCCCAACCGGCCGCCACGCCGCGGACCCGCTCCGCCACGACACCGCCCTCGAGACCGGCGTTGATGGCGATCTGCTTGAGCGGGGCCTCAAGCGCGACCTTGACGATGTTCGCGCCGGTGCCGCAGCATCCCTGAGGACGCGGAGCCGGGGCGGTCCCCGGCATCAGGTGGGGTCGATCAGGGTCGTGATCCGGACTGCGGCGGCGAGCGCGTCGCGGTTGCCGGTGCGCTCGTACACGTCGACGGCAGTGTCGGTGAACTTGACGACGTGGGCGTCGCCGTGTTCGGCCGAGCGGGCGAGCACCTCGGCGACGGGATCCTCGCCTCCCGGCGCCGAGGGGAGGTCGCGGCGCGGAACCGCGACTCCCGGGTCGTAGGCCGCGACGAGCGCGGCGCTCGCCGACCAGACCGCCGCGAGGCTCGGCGCCCACAGCTCGCGCGGCAGGCTGGGCAGCGTGTGCAGGACCGCGTTGGGTGCAGTGGCGGTGTGCACGAGCAGCACCGGGCTCGCGTGCCCGTGGGTGTGGTGGCGCAGCGTCGCCGCCTCGACGAGGTCGGCCAGCAGTGCGGGTACGTCGTCGACGCGGGTCGGTCCGCGCAGCGCGGCCTGGGCGGCCGGCCAGCCCGCGAGGTCGGCGAGCCGGTCCAGGCGGGCGGCGAGCAGTCCGCTCTGCGCGGGCAGCCGCGGCAGGGCGTCGAGCGCCCGCGCGGGGTCGAGGTCGCCCGACGGCGCGGCGGAGCCGGGCACGGCACGCGAGCGGGCGGCCCAGAACGCCAGCCCGTGGGCGAGCTCGGCCACGGCGGACGGCCCGGGGTCGGCGCCGGTGAGGGTGCGTACCGCGTGGGCCACCCGGATGACGCCGTGGGTGGCGCCGGCGGCGATGCCGGGCAGCAGCCGCGGCCACCACTGCACGAGGACCTCGACCCACGGCCGCTCGGTCATGTCGCGGGTGAAGTGGGCGACCCAGTCGCCCAGCCGCCGGCCGTCGCCCAGCGCGTCCCGCCAGTTCTCGCCGTCGACCCGATCGCTCGGCCCGGGCAGCGGAATCAGTTCGGGGACGTACCCGTCGACCCAGGCGCCGACGCGGTCGGCGAACCCGCGGCGGGCCAGCACCTCGACCGTCATGGGGGCGTGGTTGGTCAGGCCGTTGTTCCCGTCGGCGTCCCCGCCGAACTCGGGTCCCCAGCGGTGCAGGCGCTCCAGCGTCTCGTCCAGGATGTCGGTGGTCATGGGTGGCGCTCCTTCGTGGCGAGCAGGCGGGCGACGGCGGGGCCGATCTCGGCGAGGTCGAAGCGGCGGTCGAGGTCGATGCTCGGGCGGTGTCGAGGTTCCTCGATCAACCCGAGGTGGCCGGCGTGGACCTCGAACACCTGGCCGGTCACGCCGGCGGCGTCCGCCGAGCACAACCAGACGACGAGCGGGGACACGTTCCCCGGGTCGAGGGCGTCGAAGGTGCCCGGCGGCGGAACGGCGGCGAGGCCGGGGTCCAGGCCGACCGTCATCCGCGTGCGGGCGAAGGGCGCGATGACGTTCACGCACACCCCGTCATCCGCCAGTTCGCGCGCCGCCGTGCGGCCGAGCAGCACGATCCCGGCCTTCGCGCTGCTGTAGTTGGTGCGTCCGACGTCGCCCCAGACCCCGGCGGCGGAACCGGTGAGCACCACCCGTCCCCCGCGCGCCCCGGACTCCCGCCAGTGCCGGGCGGCGTGGTGCAGCGGGGCGGCGTGACCGGTCAGGTGGGTCGCGACCACGGACTCCCAGTCCGCCTGCGACATGTCGACCAGCGACCGGTCCAGCAGGGTTCCGGCGTTGCAGACCAGTGCGTCGAGGCGGCCGAACGCCTCGACGGCGGTGTGGACGAGGTGCTCCGCACCGGACCAGGTGGCGACGTCGTCGGTACTCACGACCGCGGTGCCGCCGGCGCGCCGGATCTCCTCGACGACGGCATCCGCTGCACCGCCCGTGGACGTCGGTGCCCCCGAGCCGTCGACGGCGGCGTCGAGATCGTTGACGACGACCGCGGACCCGGCCGCGGCGAGCGCGAGCGCATGAGCCCGACCGAGCCCGCGCCCGGCCCCGGTCACCACCGCCACCCTGGCCCCGGCTCCGTTCATCGCCGACTCCGCGCAACGAGCTCCCGCAGTTCCCGTTCGCCCAGGTCGAGGTCCAGCTCGCGCAGGACGCCGCCGAGATCGCCCGGTGCCACCACCGTGGTGGTGCTGCGCCCGTCGGCGTATTCCACGGTGAGCTCGTCGCCCACCAGGCGACGGCTGATCCCGTCGTCCAGTCGCATCACGACGAGCCTGGTGCTGAACGGCGAGTGCGGGTGCGTGGCCACGTAGTGGTTCGCCACCTCGTAGTCGACCGGGAGCGCCACCGTGTCGTCGAAGGCGTGCAGGGGCACCCAGCGGTCCCCGTCGCGCTTTTCCAGCGTCCACCGCGACCCGTCCTCGACGAGCCGGTGGTCCCAGCCGGCCTGGCTCACCACCACGCCGTCGCGCAAGGGCATCGGCGCCAGCATCCCGGCGCCGAACCCCACGTCGACGAGCTGGTCGACCCCACGCTCCGTCGCGACCAGCATCATGTGGGTCCGCGGCCCCGCCCGGTGCGGCGCGACCCGCGACAGCCGGCGCGACACCGGGTGCCCCAGCCGATCCAGCACCGCGGCGAACAGCAGCGCATGCTCGTAGCAGTAGCCCCCGCGCCCGCGGGTGACGAGCTTGTCGACGATCGCGGCCGGACGCCGGAGCTGGACCTGGCCGCGATCGTCGACAAGCTAGTCACCCGCGGGCGCGGGGGCTACTGCTACGAGCATGCGCTGCTGTTCGCCGCGGTGCTGGATCGG
>JBKJPD010000469.1:0-3271 GCA_046595345.1 Pseudonocardia sp. | reverse complement strand
GGGTCCTCCTTGCGGACCACTGATGCGCCGATCATGGAACCCATACGGGTGACCCTCCTCGTCCGAGCGGTGCTGCCCTTCACAGACAGCGACGTTAGGAACCTAACGTCGCTGTCTGGCGATGGCAAGGACATCAGCGGCCGCGGACCGGAGCCGGAGTCGCGATGTGCGCCCGGACGACGCGTTCCAGCTCCACGGTGTCGTGGGCTCAGGGCCCTGCGCCGGCTGCGGGGCACCCCGCTCGACGTCTTCGGCTACGCCCGCGTCCGGCGGGTGGTACGAGAGCTGATCAGCGAGTACCGCGCCGTGCTCGACGCGGTGGCGCGGTACCGGGAAGGTCTCCGCGAGCTGACCCGCTGATCAGGACATCTTCGCCGCGGCACTCTCGATGGCCTGGCGGATGCGGAAGTAGGTGCCGCAGCGGCAGACGTTCTCGATGGCCCGGATGTCCTCGTCCGTGGGGTGGCTCGTGCGCTTGAGCAGTGCGACCGCGGCCATGATCTGGCCGGGCTGGCAGTAGCCGCACTGCGCCACGTCCATCTCCAGCCAGGCCTCCTGCACCGGGTGCAGGGTGTCGCCGTCGGCGAGGCCCTCGATGGTGGTGACCTGCTGGCCCTCGACGGCCGAGACCTGCACCGAGCAGGGGTTGATCGCCTCGTCGCCCAGCAGGCTGGTGCACGCCTTGCAGACGTTGATGCCGCAGCCGTACTTCGGGCCGGTGACGCCCAGCTTGTCGCGCAGGGCCCACAGCAGCGGCAGGTCGTCGGGGGCGTCGACGCTCACGGTCTCGCCGTTGAGGGTGAACGTGTGGGTCGGCATGGGGTACTCCTCAGACGTAGGCGGGCGGGGGGAGCGCGCCGGGGGCGAAGGGCTCGAAGTCGACCGGGAAGTTCAGGGGGAACACGCGCGGCTTGATGCCGGTGGCGCGGGCGAAGGCGTTGCCGATGGCGCCGGTCGGGGCGGCCATGCCGACCTCGCCCGCTCCGCCGAGGCGCCCGTCGTTGTCCGGCATGATGATCACCTGGACGTCGGAGGGGTAGTCCCGCTGCCGGGCGAAGTGGTACTGCGAGTAGCTGGCTTCCAGCGGCAGCCCGTCCACGACGTGCAGGCCCGCTTTCAGCGTCAGCGAGATCGCCTCGGCCAGGCAGCCCAACATCTGGGCTTCGAGCCCGAGCGGGTTGACGCATTTCGCCACGTCCACCGCGATGACGGCCTTCGTGACCTGCGGGTTCTTCGGGTCACGGGCGTCCAGCTCGATGAGCGCGGCGGTGTGGGTGCGGCTCTCCATGTGGTAGCCGACGCCCTGCGCGCACCCGGACGGCATCGTGCGGCCCCAGTCGCCGACTTCGGCGACCTTGTCGAGCACCGCCCGCGCGCGGTCCTCCTTGAGGAACTCGCGCCGGAAGTCGACCGGGTCGCGGCCCATCGCCGCGGCGATCTCGTCGACCATGATCTCCTCGGAGCCGCGCGCCGTCTGGCACGGGACGCTGCGGTAGCTCGCGGTCGCCATGCCGAGGTTCACGTCGACCTGGTTCTTCGTGTAGACGCCGAAGTTGTAGGGCGACGCCACCATCGTCGTGAACACGGCCTGGCCGAACGTGTCGTTGCCGAGGGCTTCCCTGCTCCCGGCGGGCAGCGCGGTGGCCGTGGCGGTCAGGATCTCGCCGAGCCCGTGCCGGTAGTCGGTCGAGACGCCGGCCACGCGCTGCTCGAACGTCAGTACCTGCCCGGACGCCACCGTGGCGCGCATGCGGTGGAAGTTGGCCGGCCGGACACGGCCGTGGCGCATGTCGTCGGCGCGGGGCCACATCAGCTTGATGGGCCGCTTCAGCGCCTGCGACACCTGCGCGGCCTCCAGCGCCGCCTCGAAGAACACCCGACGGCCGAACGCCCCGCCCGCCGGAACGACGTGGGCCGTCACCTTGTCCTGGGGCAGGCCGAGCTCGATCGCGATGGTCTGCTGGGCGACGATCGGCGCCTGGAACCCGCTCCAGACCTCAGCGCGGTCCTCGCGGACGTCGGCGATGGCGCACTCGGTCTCCATCGGCGCGTGGCACGCCGACGGCCACTCGAACTCGGCGTCGATCGTGGTCACGCCCGTCGGCAGGATCGTCCCCAACGGCGGCACCAGCACCGGCGGGACGGCCGCGCGCAGCTTGGCCATGATCGTGTCGTTCGACTCGTGCGGCACCGGTCCCGGCGTGAACGTCGCGTCGACGACGTTGACCGCGGCCCTGGCCTGCTCGAACGTCTCGGCCACCACCGCGACGCCGCTGGGGATGACGGCGACGCCGAGCACGCCGGGCATCGCCTCGACCGCGGCCCGGTTCCGCAGGGTCCTGACGGTGCCGTTGATGGTCGGCGGTCGGCGCAGCATCGTGGGCTTCGCCCCGGGCACGTCGAGGTCCATCGTGAACTTCTTGCGGCCGGTGACGATGTCACGGCCGTCGGCCCGCCGCACCGGGGTGCCGATGATCGTGTGCGCGGAGTCGGGCTTGGGCGCCACGGTGATCTCGCCGAGTGAGGCCTGCGCGGCCTCGACCGACAGCGAGCCGTAGCCGGCGGTGCGCCCGTCGGGCGCGACGACCGCGCCGTCACGTGTGGTGAGCGTCCCTGCGGGCACGTTCCAGCGGCGGGCCGCGGCAGCGACCATCCGGGCGCGGGCGGTGGCGCCGAGGACGCGCAGCGGGTCGTAGAAGGCGCGGACGGACGCCGACCCTGCGGTCAGCTGGTTGAACAGCAACTCCGGTCTTGCGTCGGCGCAGGTGACCTCGACCGCCGACATCGGCAGGTCCAGCTCCTCGGCGAGGAGCATCGCCAGCGCCGTGGTGATGCCCTGCCCGGTCTCGGCCCGCGGAATCTCCAGCCGGGCCACACCGTCGGTGCCGACCTGAAGCGTCACCAGGGGCATCGTCGGTGACCCGGCGAGGATGATCGCGTCGGCGATGTCGAACAGCTCCTCGACCGACGGGCCGGACGGCACGGCCGCCGACGCGGTATCGGGGGAGACCGCGTCGATGGTGATGCGGGTGGCGACCGCCAGCACCGGGGCCGCCACGAGGTAGGCCAGGATGCGCCGCCTGCCGATCGGGACCGCGAGTGCGCCGGCGACACGGTGCCGTCCATGGCCCGGACCGCTCTCCACCGGGCCGGGTGCCGGCGGCGTGGGGGTGCGCCGTGCGCTGCGTGTCATCCTCGTCCAGTTCTTCGTGAGGTCGGTGACGGCGGACGCTGACAGAGCACGAGTGCGGCGTCAAACGCCTCACTACGC
>JBKJPD010000196.1:0-4675 GCA_046595345.1 Pseudonocardia sp. | reverse complement strand
GGTGCAGCAGCATCACGTAGCGGGTGGTGTGCTCCACGAGGGTGCCGATGGCCGACTGGTTGCCTGTGCCCATGATCAGGTCGCCTTCGAAGTGTCCGGGGACGGCGCGGTCGGCGGCCTCGGCCGGCCGGTCGCTGATCATCACCATGGGTTCGACGAACCGCGGTGTGCGTTGCTCAGGACGCCGCCGTGGTCGGCGGCAGGCCCGGCCGGTGCGCAAGGCTCGGGTGAGTTCGCGGCGCAGCTGCCCGCGGCCTTGGATATAGAGGGCCTGGTAGATCGTTTCGGGGGCCACGCGCATCTCCGGGCGGTCGGGGAAGGCCACCGGCAGTGTCGCGCTGATCTGCTCCGGGCTCCACCGCTGCTCGAGCCGGCGCTGCACGTGCTCGCGTAGTTCGACGTGCTCGGCCAGCTTCCCCACCTTGGGCCTTGGTCGGCGCGCAGTCGAGCGTTGCTGGGCCCGGAACGGGTGGTAATCACCGGTCTCCGGATCACGGTTGTTCTGGATCTCCCGACTGATCGTCGACGAGCTGCGGCCCAGCTCGGCGGCGATCACCCGGATGGACCGGCTGGCGATCAGGCCGTCGCCGATAGCGATCCGCTCGTCCTCGGACAGGAACCGCGCCGACACCGACGACCGGGCCGGTGTGAGGATCGGCGGGTAGACCAGCGGCTGGCCTACCCGGTTGGTGATGGTGCGCCCGTAGCGCCATCGGCTGCCCGTCCTGCGATTGATCCCCACGGCCCGGCACGCCGCCGAGTTGCCGATCCCCTGCTTCATGAGCGCAAGGTAGTGATCACGCTTGTCGGTCTGCGGCGGGACACCGCGCTTCTTCGACCCTCGGCGAGACGTCGTCATCGCAACCCCTTGAAAGTTCAGGTGTTGCGATGACCCCTGGAACCCAAGCGTTTCCGCTGGTACACATAGCAAAGGGCGGCGCTCCTCTCGCGAGGAACACCGCCCTTTGTGCCGTCGGGACGACAGGATTCGAACCTGCGACCCCTTGACCCCCAGTCAAGTGCGCTACCAAGCTGCGCCACGTCCCGGCCGCTCCCTCAGGAGCTTGTCGACCCTACCCCACGGCTGATCCCGGGCCCCGTTCGGCCGGTCGTCGCCCCCTACCGGGACCGCTCCGCGATTCAGGCCTTCTTGCCGCGCTTTTCCCGCACCCGCACCGAGACCCGTATCGGCGACCCGGCGAAGCCGAACTCCTCCCGAAGCCGCCGCTCGATGAACCGACGGTAGCCCGCCTCCAGGAACCCGCTGGTGAACAGCACGAACGTCGGTGGCTTGGTCGCGGCCTGCGTGGCGAACATGATCTTGGGCTGCTTGCCCGAGCGGACCGGCGGCGGGGTGGCGGCGACGATGTCGGACAGCCAGCCGTTGAGCTGTCCGGTGGGGATGCGCTTCTCCCACGACGCCAGTGCGGTCCGCAGCGCGGGGGCGATCCGTGCCACCGAGCGGCCGGTCAGCGCGGAGACGTTGACCCGCTCGGCCCATTGGACGCGGCCGAGGTCACGTTCCAGCTCGCGCTTCATCGCCAGGCGCCGGTCCTCGTCGACGAGGTCCCATTTGTTGAAGACCAGTACCAGTGCGCGCCCCGCCTCCACCGCCATCGTGATGACGCGCTGGTCCTGCTCCGCGATCGGTTCGCCCGCGTCGATCAGGACGACGGCCACCTCGGCGGCCTCGATCGCGGCCTGGGTGCGCAGGCTCGCGTAGTACTCCATGCCGCTGGCCATCTTCACGCGCTTGCGCAGGCCGGCGGTATCGACGAAACGCCAGACATCGCCGTCGAGCTCGACCAGCGAGTCGACCGGGTCGACGGTCGTGCCCGCCACCTCGTGGACGACCGACCGCACCTCCCCGGACACCCGGTTGAGCAGGCTCGACTTGCCGACGTTGGGCTTGCCGACGAGCGCGACGCGCCGCGGCCCGCCTGCGCCGGTGCCGAACAGGTCGCGGGGGCTCTCCGGGAGGACCTCGAGGATCTTGTCGAGCAGGTCGCCCGAGCCGCGACCGTGCAGCCCGCTGACCGGGAACGGCTCCCCCAGTCCGAGGCGCCACAGCGCGGCCACGTCGGAGACGAGCCGGTCGTCGTCGACCTTGGTGGCGCACAGCAGCACCGGCAGGCCCGACCGGCGCAGGATCCGGGCAACGGCCTCGTCCGTGGTGGTGGCTCCGACGCTCGCGTCGACCACCAGCATCACCGCGTCGGAGGTGCGGATCGCGATCTCGGCCTGCGCCGCGATGGCGGCGTGCAGGCCGGTGGCGTCGGGCTCCCAGCCCCCCGTGTCGACGAGAGTGAACCGGCGGCCGTTCCACAGTGCATCGTAGGCGATCCGGTCCCGGGTGACGCCCGGAATGTCCTGCACCACCGCTTCGCGGCGCCCGATCAGCCGGTTGACCAGCGTCGACTTTCCGACGTTCGGCCTGCCGACGACGGCCAGCACCGGTGTGGGGACGAGCGCCCCTCCCATCGGATCGCCGTCGCCGCCGAACTCGTCACCGTCCATGGTCACGAACTCGCCGGGATCGATCCCCAGCTCGGCCATGACGGCCCTGTCCTCTGCCCTTGTGCTCGGGCCCGCAAGCGGCCCTTCGGTACTACTCACCTGATACTCCGTACCTCATCGAGTTCTCGGACCATCCCGGCCAGTGCGGCCCGGACGGTCTCGGTGGCGGCGGTCAGACCCGCACGGCCACCACCTGCAGCAATGCCTAACGGTTCGCCCACCAGCACGTCCACCGACGGGCGGAACCGGCGGCCGGAGCCGTCGGGTCGCCGGGTGCCCCGGCAGACCACCGGGACGATCAGCGCGCCGGTCGTGCGGGCCAGCCACGCGGCTCCGTGCTGGGCGGCCGCGACGTCGCCGGTACCGCGCGTTCCCTCGGGGAACACCCCGACGAGCCCGCCGCCGCGCAGCACGGCCACCGCCGCCATCAAGGGCCGCCGGTCCGCTTCGCCACGACGCACCGCGAGCTGCCCTATGCGGGGCAGCGCCCAACCGAACGGGCCGGTGAACATCTCCTGCTTGACCAGGAACACCGTGCGTCGCCCGAGTAGTCCGAACAGCAGCGGGCCATCGACGAACGCACTGTGGTTGGCGACGAGGACCACCGGCCCGGTGGCCGGGATGCGGTCGCGATGGTGCACCCGCATCCGGTAGAGCGGGACGAACAGCCACGTCCCGACCCAGCGGGCCAGGTCGTGCAGGCGGGGCCACGAACCGGGGGGAAGGTCCGAGCTCATGGCGCCACCCCGCCGAGAAGGTGTCGCGCGTTCACCACACCATGCCCCGCTCCCGCACCAGCCGCAGCAGCTCCGCCAGCACGGCGTCGACGCTGAGCCTGTCGGTGTCGAGTACCAACGCATCGGCGGCGGCGTGCAGCGGTGAGGTCTTGCGGGTCGAGTCGAGTCGGTCGCGGCGGCGGACGTCGGCCAGGACCGTGGCGACGTCGGCGACCCGTCCGGCCCTACGGTCCTGCGCCTCGCGGCGCGCGGCGCGGATCTCCTCCGACGCGGTCAGGTAGACCTTCAGGGGCGCATCCGGCACGACGACACTGCCGATGTCGCGCCCCTCGACGACGATCCCGCCGAGCGGCCCGGACACCGCTTCCGCGATGAGGCGGCGCTGGTGCTCGACGAGGGCATCGCGCACGGCGGGCTGCGCGGACACCGCGCTGACCGCCCCGGTGACCTCGGGCCCGCGGATCGCAGCCTCGACGTCCTCACCGTCCAGCAGCACGGCGGGCGCGTCCGGATCGGTCACCGAACGCAGATCGGCCGCCACGGCGACGTCGGCAACCTCCGGCTCGGTCCCGGTGAGCCCGGCCCGGAGCACCGCGAGGGTGACCGCCCGGTACATCCCGCCGGTGTCGAGGTAGGCGGCTCCGCATTCCCGCGCGAGGCGCCTGGACACCGTCGACTTCCCGGTACCCGACGGGCCGTCCATCGCCACGACCCCCCGCAGCCTGCCCGTCACCGCCCGACCCCTCCCCGGCCCGCAGGGCCCCTCATGTGGCTGATCCGCGCCACCGAGTCGGTCCGCAGCGGCCCGCAACAGGTCGCGGGTCACCGACCATCATGCCGTGTGGCCGCTCCCGACCCCGCAGCGGGCGCCGACGCCTACTGGGGGAGGTCCGTGCGCAGGGCCGCCGCACCACGCAGGTAGACGTGGCGCAGTTCCGAACGTGGACGGTCGATATCGACGTGGGCGAGCAGCCGCAACGTCCGCGGCATCGCGCCGGGCACCGCGATCTCCGACGCGCACAGCAGCGGCACGTCGGTCAGCCCCAGCATCCGCGCGGCGTAGGCAGGGAACTCCGCGGTGAGGTCCGGCGTGGCCGTGAACACGATCGAGATGATGTCGTCGGCAGTCAGCGTGTTGCGCTCCATCACCGTGCGCACCAGTTCCACCGAACCGTCGAGAATGTCCTCACGCGTGTCGGCATCCACCTGGATGGCCCCGCGCACCGCCCGCACCGCCACCTCGGCTACATCCCGACCGAGCGGTAGAGCGAGCCCACCTCGGCGCGGTTCAGCGCCCGGAACTTGCCCGGCTTCTGGTTGCCCAGGTGCACGTCGCCGACGGCGGTGCGGACCAGCCGCTGGACAGGGAACCCGACGTGGTCGAGGAGCCTGCGCACCACGTGCTTGCGCCCCTCGTGGAT
>JBKJPD010000396.1:0-14462 GCA_046595345.1 Pseudonocardia sp. | reverse complement strand
TCGCCGGAGTGTTCTCGCGCCACTGGATGCGCACCCGGTCCTCGACGAGGCGCCGATAGAAGAACAGCACCAGGGCGATCAGCAACACCGTCGCGCCGATCATGGTCTTGCTGAGGCCGTAGCCGTACTGGTCCGCGAAGATGAACCCACCACAGACGATGAACAGCAGGTTGGCCGCCGCGAGCACCGCCGCAATCGGCACCCAGATCCTCGAGAGCTTGATCGGGCGGGGCCACTGCGGCCGATCCCGGCGGAGCAGCAAGAAGCCGGTCAGCGCGAAGACGTGCGCCATCATGTAGCCCAGGTTGCCCGCAGCGAGGATCTCGATCGCCGACCCGAAGAACACGACGAGAAATATGTTCATGAAGGCGTCGATCGCCATGCCGCGCCCCGGCACGCGGTGCTTGTTCAGGTGGTCGAACCACTTGATCGTCATGCCGTCCCGTGCGATGCCGTACAGGGCTCGTGATCCGTCGAGCGTCGCCGTGCTCATGGTCAACACGATGCCGGCGACCATGCAGATCACGAGGACGCCGCCGCCGAAGCCGCCCGCGATCTTGTCCAGCACCTGCTTGTAGAACACGATCGCGGTCGAGTCGGCCGCCACCGCGGAGGTGCCCAGGGTGCCGCCGACACCCAGCGGCAGCAGTGCGTAGACGAACACCGAGAATGCCGCCGAGGCGCGGAGCGCCCTGGGGGTGTCGGTGGCGGTATCCCGATATTCCGGCGCGATCGTCGCGCAGGCCTCGAATCCATATGCCGACCAGCCCATGAAGTACAGCCAGGTCAGCGCGAGCGCTATGCCGCCGTTCTGGCCGATGTCCCACGTCATGTTCGAGGCCTGCCAGTCGCCGGTGAAGTACGGCACCAGCATCATCACGAGCAGCGGAAGCATCAGCAGGATGCCCGTGATGTAGGAGAACCAGACGGTTGATCGGATGCCGCGCGCGTTGAATATCCATACGAGCAGCAGCATCGCGATGGCGATGAGTACCGGCAGGTCGAGGTGAAAATTGGCGGCGGTGGCAGAGAACGTGACGCTGGGGAAGAACTCCGCGACGATAAGCGTGCCGCAGATCAGGCCGCTGATGGACAGGACCGTCGACCAGGCGAACCAGTAGCCGAACGCGGCCACCGCGCCGATCGGCGAGAAGTACTTGCGCCACGCCTCGTGGGCGTACACCGCGATCCCGCCCGACTTGTCCGGGAACATCGTGGCCAGCTCGGCGTAGATGTTGTTCTGGAGGCTGCCGATCAGGACGGACACGAGCCACAGGACCAGCGCCCCGGTCGTGCCCAGGTTCGTGATCGAGCCGCCGAGCGCCGCGATCAGGAATCCCGGGTTGGCCAGGGCGATCATGAACCCGTCCCACCACGACATCGCTTTCAGGAGCTGCTGCTCCTCCACCTCGGCGATCGCCCGCCCGCCCACGTCAGCGTCCCGTTCGACAGATGCCATCGGGTTCTCCTTTGTCCGGTCGCCAGAACATGGGATAGGCCCGGTCGATCGTCGTCCACGCGTGTCGATCAAGCCTCGATCAGCGGACTCACGGTCCGTTCGGTGTGATGCCCATCATCCTGCAGAGCGTCCACGATGTAAACCCATAGTGGAGATAGTATTGTCGAAAGTGCCTGTACAGACAGATTGAGCACGATGAACTGAAGAGTTTGCCGCAATCGGGCAGCAGACAACCCGGATTGGCGGATGCACTATTGCCTGACAGGCAATTATTACCGCGATCACGCCGGCGCTCCGGCCGTCTACCGGAACCCCGCCGCGGCAACTGCCGCGGCCGTCACGTGTGCCTGCGCCGCCTGGCCGAGAAGCGGGCCTCCATGGCGACCAGCGCGGCAGCCGCGGCGGCCACGCCCGGGAGCGGGCGCCCGGGCCGAGACGGCCGTGCGGAAACGGTTGACGGAGTAGGTGCCGAATGCGTCGCTCACGACAGCCCCCTGATCTCGCCGTCGCGTCGATATCGATGGTGTGTGCGGCCGGGGTGGCGCCGAGCCCCGGCATGGTGCGCATGTCGCCGCAGATCGGGTAGATGAACCCGGCTCCGACCTCACGGACCGCTCCAGGCGGATCTTCAGCGCGTTCCTTCCGTAGGGCTCGAGCAGGTGTGAGCCGATTCCCATGTCGCCGGCCACGCCCTCGATCGGCTTCAGGGACGCATCGCGGGCAATCTGCAGGTCATTCGGGAAGGGCACCGGTTCCTCCTAGCTCTCTCCGGATGCCGCGATGGCATCGATCGCCATACCGAACTCGGCGCCGGCGTCACAGAGGGCGTCGGCGAGGTACTGCCCCGACGAGCGCTCACAGTGCAGCAGGTAGCCGCGTACGCCGTCCGTGTCGTCGCGCACGACGTCGGTCACGAGCTTTGCCACAGAGGTCCGCAACGCCGATCCGTCGGGCGTGACGTCGTCGGCCATGTCGATGGCGCAGACCTTCGCGAGCACGTCGGCTGAGCGCTCGCCGTGCAGCCTCAGCAGCGCCCGACCGTGGGTGAGGTCCACGACCGAGGCGAACTCACCCAGCACCGAGACGAGCTCCTCCAACCGGGCGCGCAGCGCGTCCTGAGTGCCGGGCGCGTCGAGCACCAGCCACTCCCCCGGCCCCGAACCGACGATGAGAGCCCCCTGCGCATCGCGCGTGGTCCGACCGAACCGGGTGCCCAACGCGGCGGCGACGGCCCCGTGGTGCGGTGCCCGGACGGCCACCTTGGCCATACCTGCGAGGTCCGCGAGGGTAAGTGACCCCCCGCGGTCCGCCGGCGCCGACAGCGTCACGGCACTACGCGCCGCCGGCGCCGTGACGTGACGATGGCCCTCGCGCGGTGCGGGGCAATCGCCGCGCTGGCGTTCCCCGGCGGGGTCCAGGTGCGCCAATCGCTCCGTCACCTGCGCGGCGATTCGACTGCCGTCGGGGAGTTGCACAGTTACCGCGGTGCCGGGCGCAGCGTGCGCGGCGTCGATCTGGGCCAGGCACACCGACCGGCCCAGGGTCGGGGACATCCTGCTGGACGTGACCCGGCCCAGGATCCGCCGCTCGCCCTCCACGATCTGGCTGGCCTCGGGCGGCACCACCGACCCGTCGACGGGTTGCAATCCCACCAGCCGGGGCCCGCGGCCATGGCTCTGCTGCCAGGTGAGCTCCGTCTTCCCGACGAAGTCGGCCTTGTCCAGCTTGACCGCCCATTCGAGCGCCGCACTGTAGGCCTTCGTCAGCCCGTCGGTGTCCTGTCCGACGATCAGATGGCCCTTCTCCAGCCGCAGGATCCGCTGCGCCTCCACCCCGAACGGGGTGACGCCGAGGTCGCGCCCATGCTCGAGCAGTGCCTCCCACACGTGTAGGCCGTGACCGGCAGGCACGTGCAGCTCGAAGGACAGCTCGCCGGTGAACCCGATCCGCCACAGCACGCAGTCCGGGACGCCTGCCAACGTTCCGGTGCGCACGTTCATGTAGCCGAACGCGTCCTCGGACAGATCGACGCCCTCCACCAGACGCCCCACCAGCTCCCGCGAGCGCGGACCGGCGACGTTGATGCTGGCGTACGCGGTGGTGACCGGGGTGACGTGTACCTGCCAGTCCGGATGCTCGGTCTGCAACCAGTTCTCCGCCCACTCCCACACCGCGCCCGCGCCCGACGATGTGGTCGACATCAGGTAATGGTCGTCGGCGAGCCTGCCGGTGACGCCGTCGTCGAGCACCACCCCGTCCTCGGCGCACATCACGCCGTAGCGCACCCGGCCGACCTCGAGCTTGGACCACTTGTTGACGTAGAGGAGGTTCAACAGCTCCGACACGTCCGGCCCGCGCAGGTCCAGCTTCCCGATGGGCGTGACGTCGATGATCCCGACCCGCTCGCGGACAGCCCGCACCTCGGCGACCGGGTCGCCGTAATGGTCGGGCCGGATCCACTGCCCGGCCACCAACGGGCGGGCACCCAGCCGTTCATGTGCCGCCTGAAGCGGCGAGCGCCGCACCGGCTCGAAGACTCGCCCGGCGAGGGCACCCAGCGTCACCGGCACGTGCATCGGCCGCCATGTCGTGGTCCCGGTCTCCGCGATCGTCGAGCCGGTGGCCTCGGCCAGAACCGCGACCGCATTGACCGTCTCCAACTTGCCCTGCGCCGGGCCCATCGTGACCGTCGTGTAGCGCTTGAGCAGTTCCACCGAGTCGTAGCCCTCACGCGCCGCCGCGTGGATGTCGGCCGAGGACACGTCCTCGGAGAAATCGACCATCCCGTGGGTAGCGCCGCGGAACAACCCGGGATGCGCATCGAGCGGCAACTCCGGGATCACGACGGGCCGCTCCCGGAGTCTCGGCAGCGCCGCGCCGTCCGGACGGGTGGGAAGAAGCGCCAGCTTCCCCCGCCGCCGCACCGACGCCCGGCGCGCCGCCTCCGCACCAACCGCCTCGGCATGTGTCCGCAACTCGTCCAGGGTGCCGTCCCCGGCAAGCCCGCCCGCGACGAGCACTTCGTCGGGTAGCCCGTCACCGGGCACGAACCGCGCCGCCCGCGGCACGTACACCGGCCGGTCACCGGACTGGTTGATCAGAGCCGTCGGCGCGGTCCAGCCGGTGGCGGTGACCAGCAGGTCCGCCTCGATCGTCCGACCGTCCGTCAGCTCCACCGCCCGCACCCCGGAGCGTCCGTGCACCCGCACCACGAGATCGCCGCGCCTGGCGTCGGCGACATACGCGACATCCACCCCGACCCGGCGCAGATCCTCGGCTGCGGCATCGCCGTCGGCGTTCGCGGTGAGCACCACCGCCCGCTTCCCCGGCCGGACACCGTAGAGGTTGATCAACCTGCGCACCGCGGTGGACAGCATCACCCCGGGCACGTCGTTGCCCGCGAAGACGTAGGGCCGCTCGATCAACCCCGGCGCCACGACCAGCGTGCCCGCCCGTGCCTTGATCAGCCGCTCCGTACTCTGATCGCCCGCCGCGTCCGACCCGCGACCGCGTTGCACCACCGCGATCCAGTTCTCGTCGTAGCGGCCCAACGCCGCCGAGTTCGTGAGCACCTCGATACCGGGCTCAGCGGCGACCGCGGCCCGCAGCTCCGCCAGTACCGCGAGCTCGTCCGGACCGCCCCACCGCAGGTGCCCGCCGAGCTGGTGCTCCTCCTCCACGAGCAGCACCCGCGCCCCCGCGCGTGCCGCCGCCACCGCGGCGGTGATCCCGGCCGGGCCACCCCCGGCCACCAGGACGTCGGGGTGGGCGTAGCGCTTGTCGCTGTGGACGTGCGGGGTGTGCCGCGAGATCTCACCGGCATGCGCGAAACGCGCGAGCACCTTCTCGTAGGTGGGCCACAACCGCTCCGGCTTGATGAAGGTCTTGTAGTAGAAGCCGGGCGAGAGGAACCGCCCCAGGAGCTGGTTGACCGCCTTGACGTCGTAGCGCAGCGACGGCCAGGTGTTCTGCGACGAGACCCGCATCCCCTCGGCGACCAGCCGATGCCCGGCCCGAACGTTCGGCTCGTCGTCGACCTGCAGGATCGTGCCCGGGTCGTGGTGACTCGCCGTGAGCAGGCCCCGCGGGCGGTGGTACTTGAAGCTTCGCGAGAACACCCGCTCCCCGGCCGCCGCCAACGCCGACACGATCGTGTCACCGGGATGGGCCGACATGCTGCGGCCGTTCCACCAGAAATTGATGGTGGCACTGCGATCGATGACCTCACCGGGCTGGGATCCGAGCCTGTGGATGGACCGGGCCGTGGCGGCGCGCCCTGTGTCGCGTGTGGTCATCGGGCCTCTCCCCGGGTCTCGTTGCTGACGGTGTCGCGTTCGAGCCGGAAGTACCGGCGGCAGCCCGCGCCGTGGTACCAGCTCTCGCGCACCCAGCCGCACGGGTTGCGACGCAGGTAGAGGTAGTCGCGCCACTCCTGTTCGGTGGCGGTCCCGGGCTCAGGCCTGCGGGTGACCTCACCGCCGTAGCGGAACTCCGCAACGTTGCGGGGCCCGCACCACGGGCACGGCAGCTGGATCATCGGACGGGTCCTCTCGTGGAGCGCGGCGGGCGACGGCAGGAACGGGGACGGGGACTAGTGACCGACCGCGGCCGCGCCCTTCTCCCCGACGAGGTCGCCGCGGGCGAAGCGGTCGAGCCCGAATGCCTCGATGATCTCCGGGGTACGCCCGGTCGCGATCCCCTGCGCCATCGCCTCACCGGACACCGGCCCGGCCTTGAACCCGTAGGTGCCCCACCCCACGTCGAGGTGGAAGCCCTCGACAGGCGTGACCCCCATGATCGGTGAGTAGTCCGGCGTCATGTCACACAGCCCGGACCACTGTCGCAGCAGCCGCATCTTCGACAGCGCAGGTGCCAGCTCCAGAACGTTCGCCGCGAGGCCCTCCACGAACTCCAACGAGCCCCGCATCGAGTACGACGTGAACGGGTCCACGCTCGCCCCGAACACCAGCTCACCACGATCGGTCTGGCTGACGTAGACGTGCAGCGTGCCGGACACGACCACGGCGTGCAGGAAGGGGCGCACCGGCTCGGTCACCGCCGCCTGCAGAGGGAAGGTCTGCACGGGCGTCCGCACGCCGGCCATGTCGGAGATGGTCGACGACCAGCCCGCCGTGCAGTTCACCACCACCGGCGCCGAGACCGGCCCGCGGCTCGTCTGCACCCCGGTGACCCGCCCGTCCCGGACGTCGACCCCGGTGACCTCGGTCCGCTGGTGCAGGTGCACGCCCCGCGCGTCGGCGGCGCGCGCGTAGCCCCACACCACCGCGTCGTGGCGGATGATTCCGCCCGGCGGATGGTAGAGCGCACCCAGGATCGGATACCGGGTCCGGTCGGAGGTGTCGAGGTAGGGCTCCAGCTCCGCGACCTGCTGCGGGTCGATCACCTCCGAGTCGATCCCCTGCAGCTTGTTGACCTCCGCCCGCCATGCCATCGTGCGCAGCGAGCCGTCGTTGTGTGCCAGCGTCAGATGCCCGCGCCGCGAGAACATCACATTGAAGTTCAGATCCGCGGCCAGATGTCGGTAGAGGGTCAGCGAGCGGTCATAGAACCGCACCCCTTCCGGCGTCAGGTAGTTCGAACGCAGGATCGCGGTGTTGCGCCCCGACCCGCCCCCACCCAGATAGCCCTTGTCGAGCACCGCGACGTTGCGGATCCCATGGTTCTTCGCGAGGTAGTACGCAGTCGCCAGACCGTGCACTCCGCCGCCGATGATGACTACGTCATAACTGCGCCGCAATTCGTGGTTGCGCCACACACGCGGCCACTCCGATTTGAGCAGGCCGTGCCTGAGCAGGCTGAATGCCGAATATTTCGGCACCTTCACGGCGCGCTCGCCGGATTCGGGCCCGGGTCTATTCCGACCGTTCTCTACAGTCACGATGTGTGCCTCCAGATCGGTGGCCACGTGAGCGCCGACGAGCGCTTGTACCCACCCGTGACCTCGTGCACCTCAGTGACGGAGACCATACTCAACGTCGGTGGACGATGTCCACCAATAGGCAACACTTGTTAGTTGGTGGTGCCTCGGGCCTTCACCGCGAGGAACTGGATCGGGAGCGAGATCAGCTCCCCCGGACCGTGCGTGGCCTCGCCGACGAACTGGATCACGTCACCTGCCTCCAGGACGTAGCGGGAACTGCCGCAGCAGTACTCCATCCGGCCGGCGATCATGAAGATCAGCTCCGTGCCGGCGTGCTGGTACAGCGGGAACGCATCGGTGCGCTCGGTGAGCGTCACAACCATCGCCTCCAGGCTGTCGTGCGGGGCGCGCATCGTGCCGAGCGTCTGGTAGCGCTGACCGGCCTCGGAGTTGCGGTGGTGGATGTCGATCCCGGAGCCGGCCTTGACGAAGATGACGTCCTGCTCCTCGGACAGGCCGCGGAAGAATGCAGTCACCGGGACGGTGAGCGCCTCGGACAGCCGCGCCAGCGTGGCCAGGCTCGGCGAGGTCTGCGCGTTCTCGATCTTCGAGAGCATGCTCTTGGACAGCCCACACGCCTCCGCGAGCCTGCCGACCGTCCATCCGTGCCGGAGGCGGAGCTCGCGCACCCGCTCGGCGATCACGGCGGCGAGGGACTCCTCCAACCCGCTGGCCGGATGTTCGTTCTCGACGGGCGCGGACCCGTCATCCCGCTCCTGGATGCTCACCCGACACCACTCCGCCTGACATCGGGCGCGGACCGCCCGCAGGTCGCGTCGCGGGTTTACCCGCCGCGGGACGGACGGTAGTCGATCGACGACCGGGGCGAGCGGACGGATCGTGCGGCACGCGAAGAGACCATTGTCTCGTCCCACGGGACGGTGTTTACTGGTCGTGGATGGCATCACCCCCAGAGCAGCATTCGTAGCTCATCGAGGAGGGGCACCATGGATTCAGATCTTCAGCAATTCCTGGCACAGGACGGACGGCCGGACGAGATCGCCCGTGTGCGGCGCGCGATCGACGACAGCGGTGTCACGTACATCTACTACCAGTTCGTCTCGGTCACCGGGCGGATCATGGGCAAAGGGGCGCCCGCAGCGCATTGGGAACGGTTCGCCGACAAGGGCTTCCAGCTCGTGTACGGCTCCACCGCGAACCTGTTCACCGATCGCCACGGCGATTACATCGGGTACGGCGCGGAGGCCGGGGAGCTCGTAGGCCTGCCGGACGTCGAGACGTTCTGCGTGCTGCCGTGGGATCCGAAGACCGCACGCGTGTTCTGCACGCTGTTCCGGTGCGAGGAGGAGGAGGTCAACCCTGGCTCCTTCTTGACCTCGGACTGCCGCGGCAACCTCAAGCGCATCCACCAGGAGTTCGAGCAGGAGACCGGGCTGGAGATGCGGGTCGGTACCGAGCCCGAGATGATGTGGCTCAAGCTCAACCCGGACGGCACACCCTCGGTCGAGGGTAAAACCAAGCCGTACTGCTATCACATCGACCAGTTCGCCGAGCTCCAGCCCCTCATCCACCGGGTGATGGAGTACAGCACCGCGATGGGGCTGGACATGATCCAGGGCGACCACGAGGACGCCCCCGGCCAACTCGAGCTCAACTGGCAGTACGACCGCGCCGAGCACACCGCGGACCGGCTCACCACCTATCGGCAGATCTGCCGGCAGGTGGGCCGTGAGTTCGGGGCGTTCCCCTGCTTCATGCCCAAGCCGTTCATGGGTGTGTCGGCCAACGGCTGCCACCACAACATCTCGCTGTGGCAGGGCGAGGAGAACATGTTCCTGCCCGAGGGCGACAACCCACGAATGCCCAGCAAGCTCGGTCTGACCGCGATCGGTGGCGTGCTCGAGCACCTCAACGCACTCACCTGCATCACCTCGCCGACCGTGAACTCCTACCGGCGACTGTGGGACACCGGGTTCTGGGCCCCGCTCTACGCCGACTGGGGGTACCAGAACC
This sequence comes from Pseudonocardia sp., assembly GCA_046595345.1. Taxonomy (GTDB): domain Bacteria; phylum Actinomycetota; class Actinomycetes; order Mycobacteriales; family Pseudonocardiaceae; genus Pseudonocardia. Next base: position 5,088 of record JBKJPD010000396.1, on the reverse strand, counting down.
GCACGACCGCACTGAGGGTCAGCTCGCCGGACCGCTTCGAGTACCGATCCGTGGACTCGGCGGTCAACCCGTACCTGTCCATGGCCGGGTTGCTGAAGGCGATGGGCGACGGGATCCGGCGCAACCTCGACCCCGGCCCACCGGAGGAGCGCAACATCTACGAGGCGATCGCGGGGGGCAAGGAGGTCCGCAAGATCCCGATGACCCTCGGCGAGGCGCTGGTCGCCCTGGAGGCCGACGAGGTCGTCAAGAGCGCCCTGCCCGGGGATATGTACACGGTCTTCCGCCACTACAAGCGCGACGAGTGGGAGCGCTTCTGCGCGACGGTGACGGACTGGGACGTCGCGGAGTACCTGGACATCCTGCCGTAGCCACGCCCGGCTCTACAGGGAAAGGAGCACCACCGATGTGCGGTATCGCCGGCATCATCCACAAGAACGGCCGCCGGGGTGACGTAGGCCGCGAACTGACCAGCATGCTGCAGTCGATGAAGCATCGCGGGCCGGACTCGGCGGGCTACGCCCTCTACGGCGAGTCGGGCGACGGGCTGGTGATGCGCCTCAAGCTCGCCGACCCGCACGAGAGCCGGGAGTTCGACTTCCGTGAGCGCATGCAGCGCAGGCGGCGCGCGGTCGAGACCAGGCTGGTCGCCCTCGGCGCCACGATCGACACCATGGAGGGCGAGGCCGAGTACACCTATCGGGCCACTTTCCACTACGACGGGGAGCTCAAGCCGCTCACAGACTTCGTCGAGGACATCCCGGGATGCGAGGTGCTCTCACTCGGGCACTCGCTCGAGATAGTCAAGGACCTCGGCGACGCGCAGTCGGTCTCGGACCTCTACAAGCTGGACGCCTTCACCGGCACTCACGCGATCGGCCACGTCCGGATGGCCACGGAGTCGGATGTGGACATCTCCGGCGCGCACCCGTACTGGGCCTACCCGTTCGCCGACGTCGCGGTGGTGCACAACGGCCAGCTGACCAACTACCACCAGTGGCGGCGGCGGCTGGAGCGTTCCGGGCACCGGTTCCAGTCCGAGTGCGACTCGGAGATCATCGCCGTGTACCTCGCCGAGAAGCTGGCCAACGGGGCCGGTCTCGAGACCGCCATGAGGCAGAGCCTCGACGACCTCGACGGAGTCTTCACCTACCTCGTGGTCACCGGGGACAGCCTCGGCATGGCCAAGGACGAGATGGCGGCCAAGCCGCTCGTCCTCTACCAGTCCGACGACATCGTCGCGCTGGCGTCGGAGGAGGTGGCCATCCGGGCGGTGGTGAACCGTGAGATCGACACCTCCGACCCCTACGAGAGGGAGGTGCTGGTATGGACTCGATGACGAGGTCCGGCCGGGCCAAGGACATCCGCGGCCTCGCCGAGCCCGACGCGACCGCACCGCTCAACGCGGTCGTCGACGGTGACACCGCGGTGGTCGACGCGGCCGGGCTGACCACGCGTCAGATCAACCTCGAACTGCGCAGGCTGCTCTACGTCGGCGGCGTCTCCGAGGTGACCCTCCTCAACCCGGGCGCCAAGCACTCGATCGCCGTCGGGCTGCTCACCCGCTGCCGCATCCGCATCGAGGGCAGCCTCGGCTATTTCGGCTGCGGGCTCGCGGACGGTCCGGAGATCCACATCGCCGGGCGCGTCGGGTGGTCGGTCGCCGAGAACATGATGTCGGGCGTCATCGTGATCGACAAGAACGCGGGATCGCTCACCGGGGCCGCGCTGCGCGGCGGCGACCTGGTCGTGCGCGGGGACGTCGGGGCCCGCACCGGCATCGACCAGAAGGGCGGCACGATCATCGTCGGCGGCAACACCGGCTCGATGACGGGCTTCATGATGCAGCGCGGTCGCATGATCATCTGCGGCGACGCGGGGCCAGGTCTGGGCGACTCGATGTACGACGGGCAGATCTACGTCGGCGGCAAGGTCGCCGCGCTCGGGGTGGACTGCGTCGAGGCCGAGATGACCCCGTCCGACGACGAGCTGATCGACCGCAAGTTCGGCATCTACGGCATGACGCGGCCGGCGGAGTTCCGCAAGTTCGTCTGCGGCAAGAAGCTGTGGAACTACGACAACCTCGAGCCGAACGAGCGCAAGCTCGTCCTCTAACCGGCTGGTCCGTACAGGAGTTCAGATGAGCGAGCCAGCAAGCGACCGAACGCAGCGAGGGAGAGCGATGAGCACGCCGAACGGCACGTCGCGCGCCGTACTTGGGCACAGCAAGATCTTCACGCCCGCGGTGATCGACGACATCCACACGAAGGCCGAACTCGGCCGCTACCGCATGCGTGGCTTCTCGATGTTCAAGCCGATCCCGCACTGGGACGAGCTGATGTTCATGCCGGGCACGCTTACCCGGTTCGTGATCGAGGGCTACCGGGAGAAGTGCGCGACGAAGACGGTGCTCGGCGCCCGCTTCGCCGCCCGGCCCATCGAGCTCGATATTCCCGTCTATATCACCGGAATGAGCTTCGGGGCGCTCTCGCTGGAAGCCAAGATGGCGCTGGCCAAGGGCGCCTCCATGGCAGGCACGGCGACCTGCTCCGGCGAGGGCGGCATGATCCCCCCGGAACGCGACCTCTCCACCAAGTGGTACTACCAGGTCATTCAGAGCCGCTACGGGTTCAACCCGCACCACCTGATGCTCGCCGACGCCGTCGAGTTCTTCATCGGCCAGGGCTGCAAGGTAGGCCTGGGCGGTCACCTGATGGGCCAGAAGGTCACCGAGCAGGTAGCGGAGATGCGCTCGCTGCCCGCGGGGAACGACCAGCGCAGCCCGGCCCGTCACCCCGACTGGCTCGGCCCCGACGATCTCTCGCTGAAGATCCAGGAGATCCGGGAGGCCACCGACTACCAGGTGCCCATCCAGCTCAAGATCGGCGCTGCGCGGGTCTATGACGACGTCCGGATGGCGGCCAAGTGCGGGCCGGACATCATCTACCTCGACGGCGCCGAAGGAGGCACGGGTGCCGGGCCGCACATCGCCACCGAGGAGACCGGCATCCCCCTGATGGCCGCGATCCCCGAGGCCCGCCGCGCGCTGGAGGACGTCGGTCTGGCCGACGAGATCGACCTGGTGGTCGCGGGCGGGATCCGCAACGGCGGCGACATCGCCAAGTGCATCGCGCTCGGGGCCAAGGCCGTGGCGATCGGGCACTCGTCGCTGATGGCGCTGAACTGCAACAAGGAGATCCCCGGCGTCACCGACTACGAGGGCACCATCGGGGTGCCGGCCGGCCAGTGCTACCACTGCCACACCGGCCGCTGCCCCGTCGGCATCACCACCCAGGACCCAGAACTGCGCAAGCGGCTGGTCGTCGACGAGGCCGCGGAACGGGTCTACAACTTCCTGCACACGCTCACCCTCGAGGTACAGATGCTTGCGCGCGCCTGCGGCAAGACCAACGTCCACAGTCTCGAGCCCGAGGACCTGTGCGCCCTCACCATGGAGGCCGCCGCGATGGCCAAGGTCCCGCTCGCCGGCACGAACTACATCCCCGGCGTCACCGAGGAGCGGGCACTGGCCGAGATCAAGCACCTGCTTCAGAAGCACCTGGCGAACGACGGTGCACGAGGGGCGTTCGATGTCTGATCCGGTGATGATCGAGTTCGATCCCGCGGCCCGGCACCTCACCACCCGCTCGGGCATCGACACCGAGGAACTGACCGGCCGGACCTTCCCGTACCAGTTCGACAGCGCGCTCGTCGACGACGTCGACCTCATCGCGGCCACTCCCGGCGAGGATCTGAACTGGCTCGAGGACATCCACCTCATGCAGGAGGACGGGATGAACGCTGTCTTCGACCGCTACACCAACGCCTTCCTGAAGATCTACTTCGAGATCCCGGAGGGCCGGGCCGACGAGTACGCCCGCAAGGTGCTGATCAAGCACTTGCAGTCGGGAAACTCCTATGGCATCTGGCTCAAGCACAAGCACGCCAAGTTCCCCCAGCCCGAATTGGGCTCCTGGCTCGCCGGATCGGCCACCGTCGGGGAGAACTACACGGCGCCGCAGCTCGAGGGCTGGGACACGCCCCTGCACTGACCAAACCCCCTCCCCAAGGAGCCGGTCATGACTGAAGCCCGTCCTCGGCCGACAACAGGAGCCGGCCGAGGGGCCCCAACCGACGACCCGGGCCTGCAGCGGACCATCAGCTGGACCGGGGCCTTCTGGATCGCGAGCGGCGTTCCGGCCCTCGTGCTCTTCTCCGTCGGCTCGATCGCCGCGACCGTCGGCACCCCGTCGGTCGTGATCTGGACGGTCTCGGTCGTGTTCGGGCTGATCCAGAGCTTCATCTGGGCCGAGATCGCCGGGATGTACCCGCACAAGTCGGGCGGCGCGTCGGTCTACGGGGCGATGGCGTGGGCGCCCTACTCGAAGTTCGTGGCGCCGGTGTCGGTGTGGTGCAACTGGCTGGCCTGGTCACCGGTGCTGGCGATCGGTTCCGGGCTCGGCGCGGGCTACCTACTGACATCGCTGTTCCCGGCTGACGCCGCGATCAACACATGGTCGATCAGTCTGGTCGACCTCAGCGCGCTCAAGGAGGGTCTGCAACTGCGCTTCAACGCCCAGTTCCTCATCGCCGCCGCCCTCCTGTTGCTGGTGTTCATCCTCCAGCACCACGGTGTGCTGCGCGCCGCACGGGTGCAGACGGTCGTGGGCATCGCGGTGCTGGTGCCGCTCCTCGTGGTCGGTCTGGTGCCGCTGATCACCGGCGATGTCGTCAGCGCCAACTTCCTTCCCTTCGCGCCGCTGTCCGGGGCCTGGGACAGGAGCGGCTGGACTCTCGTCGCGGGCGGCCTGTTCCTCGCCGCATGGTCGGCGTACGCCTTCGAGACCGCGATCTGCTACACCGCCGAGTTCAAGGACCCCGGCCGCGACACTGTCAAGGCGATCTTCGCCTCCGGACTGGTGTGCCTCGCCGTCTACACCCTCGTTCCCTTCTCCTTCCTGGGTTCGCTCGGCCTCGACCGGCTGACCACCACACCGATCGTCGACGGCACCGGTGTCGCCGCGGCGATGGTCGACATGGTCGGCGGCGGAGCGGGGATCGGCAACCTGCTGGTCGTCATGCTGATCC
>JBKJPD010000290.1:0-3070 GCA_046595345.1 Pseudonocardia sp. | reverse complement strand
GTTGCCGAACGGTCCGGCGTGCACCAGTACCGGCGTGTTCTCCAGTGTCTGCAACAGGTTGGGGGCCATCGCGTCGCGCATGATCACCGCCATCGCGCCCGCCCCGCCGATGTCCTGCGCGGTGACCGGCTTCCTGTCGCGGGCATAGCCCACGACGATCCGCCCCAGCCGCTCGCGCATCTCCGGCACCGATCGGGCCAGCGCGAAGATCGCCATGACCTCCGAGGCCGCGGTGATGTCGAAACCGGTCTGCCGCGGGATGCCGTCCATCTTGGACCCGAGGCCGACGATCACGTTGCGCAGCGCGCGGTCGTTGACGTCCATCACCCGGCGCCAGGTGATGTCGTGCGGGTCGAGATCGCAGGTGTTGCCCTGGAACAGGTGGTTGTCCAGGATCGCGGAGAGCATGTTGTGCGCCGCGGTGACCGCATGGAAGTCGCCGGTGAGGTGCAGGTTCAGCGTCTCCATCGGCACGACCTGCGAGTAGCCCCCGCCCGCCGCCCCGCCCTTGATGCCGAACGTCGGGCCCATGGACGGCTGGCGGATCGCCACCGTGGCGCTGCGGCCGGTGTGGCGCATCGCCTGCCCGAGCCCGACGGTGGTGGTGGTCTTGCCCTCGCCCAGCGGCGTGGGCGTGATCGCGGAGACCACGATGTACTTGGCCTTCGGCCGGTCCGAGAGCTCCTCGATGGCCGCTAGATCGATCTTCGCGACGTGGCGGCCGTAGGGCAGCAGCAGGTGTTCCGGAATGCCCATCCCGGCGGCGATGTCGCGCAGGGGTGCGAGCGTCGCTCCCTTCGCGATCGCCAGGTCGGACGGGAAGGGCATCAGGCCAGTCCCGCCGCCGCGCGCAGGTCGGCGGCCTTGTCGGTGCGCTCCCAGGTGAAGTCCGGGTCGTCGCGCCCGAAGTGGCCGTACGCGGCGGCCTTGCCGTAGATCGGCCGGTTGAGCTGCAGGTGCGTGCGGAACGCGGCCGGCCGCAGGTCGAAGTGCTCGTCGACGAGCTTGCGGATGGTGGACAGCGGCACCTGCTCGGTGCCGAACGTCTCCACCAGCAGCGACAGCGGGCGCGCCACGCCGATCGCGTAGGCGACCTGCACCTCGACCTTCTCGGCGAGCCCTGCCGCCACCAGGTTCTTCGCGACGTAGCGGGCCGCGTAGGCGGCCGAGCGGTCGACCTTGGAGGAGTCCTTGCCGGAGAACGCGCCGCCGCCGTGGCGGGCGAACCCGCCGTAGGTGTCGACGATGATCTTGCGTCCGGTCAGGCCCGCGTCGCCGACGGGGCCGCCGATGACGAACCGGCCGGTCGGATTGCAGTAGTAGTTGTCGGCCAGTTCCTCGGTCGAGTACAACTCAGCGGGGATCTCGGGGATGACCACGTGCTCCCACAGGTCTGCCTTGATCTGCGCGGTCTCGATCTCCTCGGCGTGCTGGGTGGAGATCAGGACCTTCTCCACCGCCACCGGCCTGCCGTCGCGGTAGCGCACGGTGACCTGCGTCTTCCCGTCGGGACGCAGGTAGGGCAGCGTGCCGTCCTTGCGCACCGCGGACAGGCGACGCGAGAGCCGGTGCGCCAGCGCGATCGGCAGCGGCATCAGCTCCGGGGTCTCGGTGCAGGCGAAGCCGAACATCATGCCCTGGTCGCGTGCGCCTGCGCTGTCGAGCTCGTCCTCGGACAGCTTGCCGCGATTCTCATAGGCCTTGTCGACGCCCTGCGCGATGTCCGGCGACTGCTTGTCGAGGCTGATCATCACGGCACAGTGGTTGCCGTCGAAGCCGTAGTCGCCGTTGTCGTAGCCGATGTCGCAGACGGTCTTGCGCACCACCGCGGCGAAGTCGATGACCGAGGACGTGGTGATCTCACCCGCGACGACGACGAGGCCGGTGGTGATCAGGGTCTCGCAGGCCACCCGCGAAGCCGGGTCCCCGGCGAGTGCGGCGTCGAGGATGGCGTCGGAGATCTGGTCGGCCATCTTGTCGGGATGGCCCTCCGTCACAGACTCGGAGGTGAAGAGGTGCTCGTTGTCCGCCAGCGGAATCATGCTGAACTCTCCTGTGGTCTCGTCAAGGGTGTTGTGGTGACGGGTGTCGTCGGTGCGGATGTCGTCGGTGCGGAGGATTCGAGGCGGCCGCGGACGGCGGCCGCCGCGGTGGTCATGTTGTGCAGCTTCGCCCGAGCGGCGGTCGCCGGCAGATGCCGCAGACCGCAGTCGGGGGTGATGAGTATGCGTTCGGCCGGGACCACCCGCAGCGCGCGCTCGATGCGCTGCTCGATCACACCGACCGGTTCGATGTCGGCGGTCTTGACGTCGAGCACACCGACGCCGAGCACCCGGTCCCAGCCGTAGCGGCGCACGAGCGCCAGGTCGTCGTCGCCCTTGCGGGCGAACTCCAGCAGCAGTTGGTCGACCCCGGCGCCGAGCACGGCGGGGAACAGGAAGTCGTAGTGACCCTCCCACAGCGGTCGGGCGTATCGGTTGCCGTAACAGACGTGCAGCGCCCAGGTGACGGGTACGTCCTTCACGACGAGGTTGATCGCCTCGATCGCGAGATCGACCTGCTCGGGGTTCCCGGCGAGGAACGGCTCGTCGATCTGCAGCAGTTCCGCGCCCGCGTCGGCCAGCGAGCGGGCCTCGGCGTTGAGTACCCCGGCCAGCGCGCGCACCAGGTCTGCACGGTCGGGGTAGGCGTCGCAGCGCAGCTTGCGCGAGAGCGAGAACGGCCCGGTGAAGGCGAATCGCACCGGCCGGTCGGTGTAGGTGCGGGTGAACTCCAGGTCAGCGGCGAGTCCCAGCGGGGCGATCCCCGGTTCGGGGAGCTCGGTGGGTAGATGCAGGTCGAGGTAGTCGAAGTAGAACCCCTTCACCGGATCCAGGACCTGCACGCCGGGCACCCGGGACAGCAGGTAGTCGACGTCGTTGTCGCGGCGCAGCTCCCCGTCGGTGACGACGTCGATGCCGGCAACCTCCTGGTCCTTGATGGCCGCCTTCACCGCCATGTCGTGCATCTGGGTGAGCTGGGTCTGGCTGACGTCACCGTGGTGGACACCGGTCTTGGCACGCTCGAGCCA
>JBKJPD010000212.1:0-11337 GCA_046595345.1 Pseudonocardia sp. | reverse complement strand
CCCTCGCCCACGGGGGCACCCCCGCGGCGGCAGGCTGGCTCGTCCACCCCCCGCGTGCCGTCGAGCTCGCCGCAGACCTGGCCGCCGCGGTAGCCGCCCACGACAACGCCGACCCGCTCGACCCCGGCCTGCCGGTGGAGGCCGCGCGCCGGGCCGTCGGGCTGCCCGAATCCCGCCTCGTCGAGGCAGTGCTCCGGCACGCCGTGCACGCGGGCCCCGATCCCGGTCTGGTGCTGCGCGACGGGCGCCTCCTGCGGTCGGGCGCAGGTGGGCTGCCCACCGCTGTCCGGACCGCGATGGACGCCCTACGCGCCGACCTGGTGCGCGTCCCGTTCGCTGCACCGGAGGCCGGCCGGCTCACCGAGCTCGGCCTCGGTCCCCGCCAACTCGCGTCGCTGGTGAAGGCGGGCGAACTGTTCCGCGTCGCCGAGGGGATCGTGCTGCTCCCCGGGGCCGACACCGCCGCGCTGCACGCCCTGCGCACGCTGGGGAGCGAGTTCACCCTCAGCGAGGCGCGGCAGGCCCTCGGGACCACCCGGCGGGTGGCCGTACCCCTGCTGGAACTGCTGGCCCGCACCGGTCGCACCGCGCGGACACCCGGAGGCGGGCACCGGGTCGTCTGACCCGGTTCCAGGAGTGGCAGGGCACCTCTGCTGGGCTTACCGTTGCCCCGATGTCCGAATCCCCTGGAACTCCGGCCCCGTCGTCGTCTCCCCGCAATGCCGAGGAGGTTGAGGATCAGTTGGCGCTGGCGATCGAGTCTCCCGCCCCGGGGCAGGTCGTCATCGAGGTCAGAGGCGAGGTCGACATGCTCACCTCACCCCAGCTGCGCGCCGCCGTACTGGAGCGGTTCGCCCCCGCCTCGACCGTCGAATTGGTGGTACTGGTCCTTGACGGCGTGACGTTCCTCGGTACGAGCGGCCTGGCCGTGCTCATCGAGGTGCGCGAGGCGGCGCATCACGCCGGTGTGGAGCTGCGGCTCGCGTGCACCGCCAGGCGCGTCATGCGGCCGCTGATGATCGCCGGTCTCGTTCCCCTGTTCGACATCCACGACACGCTCGACCAGGCGCTCGCAGCGACCTGAACCAGTTCGAGAAGATGTGATCTGTGTCACTAATGCCGTGCTGGGTCGGCAGCGCGGCATCCTCGCGGCCTCGTGCCGGTGCGGTCTGGTCGCACCGTTGAGCTGCCGGAACAAGCCTCGATCACCGGCTGGCGCGGCCGGTTCGGTGGACCGTCGGCAGGCCGCCCACCCGGCAGCTGCGATCTGTCGCGTTTGGCGATCGGGCCGCCCGGGAACCAGCACCTCGATCGCCCAGTCCGCCGGGCACATACGACATGAGGTGAATAGTGAGCGACGTTTCCCGACTCCCCGGGCCTATGGACCACGCATGGCAGTGGCAGCGCCTCGGGTCTTGCCGCGGGATGGACAGCGGAGTGTTCTTCCATCCCGACGGCGAGCGCAACCCCTCCCGGGCGCAGCGGACGGCCGAGGCCAAGGAGGTCTGTCACAGCTGCCCCGTCCTGGAGCAGTGCCGGGAGTTCGCCCTTCAGACCCGCGAGCCCTTCGGTGTCTGGGGCGGCCTGGCTGAGACGGAGCGCCGCCTCATCCTGGAGCGCCGCGGCATCGCGATCGCCAGCTGACGCGCGCAGAAATGGGGGGTGGTCCCGATGTCGGGACGACCCCCCATTTTCGCGCGCCCGCGCCGTGGGCCTGTGCGGCCCTACAGGGCGTCCACCCTGACTACTGTCAGTTCCAGGCTGCGGTAGCGCAGCAGCGGGATGCCGTAGACCTGGGCGATGCGCTGCACGGCCCGGTCGATCGCGACACGGCTCGGGTCCGCCGGGGATGGCGCAGGTGCCAGGCAGCAGACGCCGGGTTCGGGATCGAACCCGACGAGCTCGCTCATCGCGGCGACCAGATCGCTCTCCGCCCGCGGCCCCCACGGCTGGTGCAGGCCGAGACGGTGCAGGTGCAGCCAGGACAGGCCCAGCCGGGCGACACCCTGCCGCATCTCGTCGGCGTCCGGACCGTCGGCGTCCCCATCCTCGGCGCCATCCAGGTCGAGCTCGCCGTGTGGGTCGTCGTCGGCCCCGGCGAAATCCGCGGAGCCCAGTACGCCGAGCGCGCACGGGGCCGCCGCGGGGATGTCGTCGGCCGCCAGCAACAGATCGACGTGGCTGAATCCCTCGACGAGCCTCGCGAGATCCGAAGCGGGGCGGAGGAGTTCCATCGGGCTCACCGCGACGGCGACGACACGACGCCGGTGCGCGGGAGCGACCGGGCGGCCAGCGGCGGCCCCCACTGGGTCAGGCACGTACCACTCCGGAACCGCAACCATCGACAACGTCCCCCTCGACGCAACGGCGCCTCTCTCCGGAGAACGCCCGTTCGTAGGAAGTGAAGCCTTACTCACGGTTCCGCACATCATTCCGCGGACATCGAACGGCGGACGGCATCACCCGGTCCGTGAATGGCCGACCCCTGTGGACAGATCACTCGCGCGGCGTCGCGATCCACGCCGGACGGCCTGCCGGACGGGTCACGCGGCAACCGTCAGCGCGATGTCCGGCAGCGGACCGGACGGTTCCGGCGGTACGATTGCGTGCAATACGGTTGAGACCCCAGCCGTCCGAAGCGTCTGACCTGCGTCTCGCACCGTGACGCAGCCGACCAGCGGCGGAGCTGAATGCAATGATCGAGCACTCGTTGTCAGGACTGCCCGTAGAGCACGTGCTCGGCACCATGTTCACCCGGCCGCGTGCCGGCGTGGTCGTGCTCGGCGTCGACGGCGAGGTCGATGCCCTCACCGCGGGATCAATGAATGCCGCACTCGACGAGTTGCTCGCCGAGCCGGGCGACAGCATGCTGGTCGTCGATCTCACGGACGTCACATTCCTCGCCTCCAGCGGGCTCGCCGTCCTGATCCAGGCCGCCAAGCGGGCCGCGGCACGCGGTCTACGGTTGCGACTGGTCGCCGATACCCGCGCAATTCGGCGACCACTGGAGATCACCGGTGTCGACCAGATGTTCGATATGCACACGGATGTCGAGTCGGCCTGCCGCCCCTGTTGATCCCGCGCCTTCTCGGTAGGAAGATGACGGTCCACGACCCCCGAATCATTGGAAGGAGACCTGGCAGCGTGTCCGACCCGGACTCTTCCCCATCCGCCGCAGCGCTCGACGGGGTGTCCACCGTGGAGGTCCGGACCTCGGCAAGCGCCGCCTTGATCCCGACCATCCGCGCGGTCGCCTCCGACCTCGCTGCGCGCGCCGATTTCGACCTCGACGCAATCTCCGACCTGCGGATGGCCGTCGACGAGGCCTGTGCCACGCTCGTCGACATCGCCGCACCGTCGTCGATGCTGCGGTGCACCTTCCTCGTCCGCGCCGAGCAGATCGCCGTGCATGCCGAGGTGCACGGCGGCCACCCCGATTCCGCCGTGTCCACCGCCACGTTCGGCTGGCGGGTTCTCCAGACCCTCGCCGACGACGTCCAGGCCCTCCGGACACCGGGCACCGACGGCAACGGTCCGATCGTGGGGATCAGGCTGGACAAGCGCGCCGGCGACCCGTCCCGGTGACCCGAGCTGATCCCGAGTACGGCCACCTGGTCCCGCTGCTCGAGCGGTACGCGGCGCTCGAACCCGGCGACCCCGAACGTGACAAGCTGCGTGACGTGCTGGTCACGGGCTTCCTTCCGGTAGCCCAGCACATCGCCCGCCGATTCTCCAACCGCGGGGAGCCGCTCGACGACCTGGTCCAGGTCGCCACCGTCGGGCTGATCAACGCGGTCGACCGGTTCTCCCCGGAACGGGGCAGCGACTTCTTCTCCTTCGCCGTGCCCACCATCAGCGGTGAGGTCCGGCGCCACTTCCGAGACCTCGGGTGGTCGATGCGGGTGCCGCGACGACTCAAGGACCTGCACGTGTCGATCAACGGGGCCGTCTCGCACCTGTCGCAGGACCTCGGCCGTGCCCCCAAGCCCACCGAGATCGCCGCACACCTGGGCGTCCCGGTCTCGGAAGTGCTCGAGGGGTTGGAGGCGTCGGAGGCCTACCGCAGCTCGTCGCTGGACGAGATGCTGTCCTCCGAGGCCGGCAGTGCGACGGTCGGTGAGCTGGTCGGCGAGGCCGACGCCGAGCTCGACCGGGTCGATTTCCGGCAGGCACTGCGGCCGGTGCTCGCCGAGCTCGCCGAGCGGGAGCGCACGATCGTCATGCTGCGGTTCTTCGGCAACATGACCCAGACCCAGATCGCCGAGCAGGTGGGGATCTCTCAGATGCACGTGTCACGGCTGCTGGCCCAGACCCTGGACCGGCTGCGCGCCAGTCTGGACCCGGAGACCCGCGTCGGCTGAGACATCCACCAGGATCACAGAACGCGAGGGGTATCGCCATGACCGGGCAGCCGGAGCACATAGTCGTGGTGGGCGCGGGCCTCGGAGGGCTGCGGACCGTCGAACACCTGCGCACGTCCGGGTTCCAGGGCCGGATCAGCCTGGTCGGGGCCGAGGCGCACCCGCCCTACGACCGGCCACCGCTGTCCAAACAGCTGCTCGCCGGCGACTGGGAGCCCGACCGGGTCGTGCTGCGCAGCGTCGAGGCCCTCGCCGACCTCGGCGTCCGTACGTATCTGGCGACGCGCGCCGTCGCGCTGCGCCCCGGGGAGGTCGAGCTGTCGGACGGCGCGTCCCTGCACAGTGACGCCATCGTGATCGCCACCGGCCTGGTCGCCCGCACCCTGCCCGGACAGCCCGCGCACGTCCACACCCTGCGCACCCTCGACGATTCCATCGCGCTGCGCGCCACCCTCGAACGGATCGGATCGCTACTCATCGTCGGCGGCGGGTTCATCGGCGCCGAGGTGGCGAGCGTCGCCAGGGCGCGGGGGATCGCGGTGACCGTGCTGGAGGCCGCAGCGGTGCCCTCCTCCCGCGCACTGGGCCCCGAGCTGGGGGTGCTGGCCGGGCGGCTACTCACCGAGGGCGGTGTCGACCTGCGCACCGGCGTGCAGATCACCGGGTTCCTCGACGCCGGCACGCGGGTGGCCGTCGGGCTGGCCGACGGATCCCGGGTCGAGGCCGACGCCGCGGTCGTCGGGATCGGGGGCACACCACAGCTCGACTGGCTCGCCCTTCCCGACCTGGTCGACGGGCTGGCCTGCGGGCCCACCGGGCGCGTCCACGGGCTGGCCGGGGTCTGGGCGGTCGGCGACGTCGCGGCCTGGGACGACCCGGTCCGTGGGGACCGGCACCGCAGCGAGCACTGGACCAGCGCGGGTGAACAGGCCGCCACCGTGGCACGCGACATCCTCGGCGCCGCCCCGCTACCGCCGACGGTGCCGTACTTCTGGTCCGACCAGTTCGGTCTGAAGATCCAGCTCATCGGCCGTCCCGAGCACGCCGACACGCTGCTGCCGCTGCACGGCAGCGGGCTCGACGGCGGTCCGGTGCGCGGCACGGTGGCCGGGTACCTGGCCGGAGGGCAGCTCGCGGCCGTCGCCGGGTTCGGCGCGGCGCGGCTGATCGCCCGCTATCGCTCGCTCGTCGCGGACGGGGTGGACCGGGCCTCGGCGTCGGCGACCGCGGTGGAACTTTCGCAGTAGCCGGCCGCGTCCGGAATCAGCGGAACATCTTGCGCAGCAGTGCGAGGCCGACCAGCACGCCGGCGCCGATCAGTGCGTAGCGGATCTTCGGGTCGGCGAGCTTGTCGTCCAGGCTCTGCTTGCCCGCGTCGACCAGGCGCTTGGGATTCGCCCGCTCGCTGAGGACATCAAGACTGTCGGCGAGCGCGTCCCTGGCCTTCTCGATCTCGCGCTGGATGGTCTCCGGGTCGCGAGCCACGATGCCTCCTGAGGTGCCGGTTGGGGTGCAGGGGATCACCGTAGATCACACGGGCGACGGGCGACGGGTCGGCCGGGTGGACACGTGCCAGGATCGGCGCATGAGCAACCGCCTCGCGCCCGGCGACCCGGCCCCCGACTTCACCCTCCCCGACGCCGACGGCAGGCCCGTGTCACTGTCGGAGTACCTCGGCCGCCGCGTCGTCGTCTACTTCTACCCGGCCGCGAGCACGCCGGGCTGCACCAAGCAGGCGTGCGACTTCCGGGACAACCTCGCCGACCTCGGCGATGCCGGGCTCGACGTGCTGGGCGTCTCCCCCGACAAGCCCGCCGAGCTCGCGAAGTTCCGCGACGCCGAGGGCCTGACATTCCCGCTGCTCTCGGACCCGAGCCGCGAGGTCCTGACGGCGTGGGGGGCGTTCGGGGAGAAGCAGTTGTACGGCAAGACGGTCACCGGGGTGATCCGCTCGACCTTCGTGATCGACCCGGAGGGGAGGGTGGAGGTGGCGCAGTACAACGTGCGGGCCACCGGGCACGTGGCGAAGCTGCGCAAGGACCTGAAGGCCTGACCTGTGGAATCAGGCAGTGCACGGATGACGAACCGCGCGCCGCGCGGTGCGAACATCGACCACGGTTCACGGGCACCGTAGCCTGTGTCCGAACTGTCACGCATGCACTGACACCTGGTGCGGGCGGAAGCGCCGGCGTACTCCAACTTGGCAGAGAGACGGGTCTTAGGAACCCGCCAGTGCGGGTTCGAATCCCGTCGCCGGCACCGGACGTGGTCGGCTCGATGCCGAGCCGGCTCCGGGAGACACCCTCCGCGGTGCGGCAGCTATCCGACCGGATCCGGCTCGCGTTCCTGCTGCACCGCGGAGGGCACGAGAACCCGAGGCGGGCGGCGGACGGCCAGGACCGCCCCGGCGATGCCGATCAACCCCGATACCGCCGACACGACGAGCATCACCGGGTGCGGTGCACCTCCCACCGCGGCGTCACCGAGCACGACGACGGCAACCGTGCCGGGCAGGATGCCCAGCGCCGTGCCGATCAGGTACGGGGTGAAGCGCAGACCGGAAAGCCCCGCCGCATAGTTGAGCACCGGGAACGGCACCACCGGGATCAGCCGCAGCGACAGCACGGCGAGCAGGCCGCTGCGTTCCAGGCGCGCCCGAATCCAGGACACCCCGGCTCGATGGGAGTGCCGCTCGACGAATCCCCGGCCCACGAGCCGGACCAGCCAGAACGCCGCCGCCGCCGCGATGATCGCGCCGGTGACCGTCAGCAGCGCCCCGGCGACCGATCCGAACAGCACTCCCGCGGCGACCGTGAAGATGGTGCGGGGCACCGGTGTCACGGTGACCACGCCCTGCAGGAGCACGAACAACACCGGCCCCCAGATGCCGGCGGAACGCACGGTCGCCCGCACGCCATCGACGCCGCCGCTACGGAAGACGAGCACCACCACGACGACCGCGAGCAGCGTCGCCACGGCCGCGGCCACCAGCCGTCCCCTCGTCACGACACGACCCTACCGACGTCGAGGCCGACTTCGCCGCAAAGGGTGATCCTGTCATCCCCCGTCCACCTGGCCGATATCCTCCCGCTCCGGATCCTCCCGCTCCGGGCCGCGGCCGCTACCGTGGTCCACCGTGACCGAGCCGCAGCCCGCCGCCCGACCCCTCGATCTCGACCCGGACGGCCTCGCCGTACGTCGCGAGGTACTGGGCCCCGAGTACGTCGACGCCGCGCTGGCCCACGCTGACGCGACCACCGCCGAGTTCCAGGAGATGATCACGAAGTACGCGTGGGGGCACATCTGGACCCGCCCGGGGCTCGACCGCCGGATGCGCAGCGCGGTGACGATCACCGCGCTCGTCGCCCACGGCCACTACGCGGAGCTCGAGCTGCATCTGCGGGCCGCGCTGCGCAACGGGCTGACCCGTGCCGAGATCGTCGAGGTGCTGATGCACTCCGCCATCTACTGCGGTGTACCGGCGGCCAACTCGGCATTCGGGGTGGCCCGGCGGGTGCTGGCAGAGCAGCAGTGAGGCCGCCGGCGCTCAGAGCATCCGGAGGTGGGCAACCAGCGCCCGCATCGCCCGTCCGCGGTGGGAGGCGGCGTCCTTCTCCGTCGCGGTCAGCTCCGCGGAAGCCCGCGTCTCCCCCTCCGGAACGAAGATCGGGTCGTAGCCGAACCCGTTCGTCCCACGAGGGACACGGGCGATCCTGCCGCGCCACTCGCCGTGCACCAGAGTCTCCGCGCCGCCGGGTACCACCAGCGCCGCGGCGCACACGAACGCCGCACCGCGGCGCTCCTCGGGCACGTCGCCGAGCTGGCCGAGCAGCAGTTCGAGGTTGGCGACGTCGTCGCCGTGGCCTCCGCTCCAGCGCGCCGACAGCACACCCGGCATGCCGTTGAGGGCGTCGACGGCGAGCCCGGAGTCGTCGGCGACCGAGGGGAACCCGGTCGCGGCCGCGGCGTCGCGGGCCTTCGCGAGGGCGTTCTCGGCGAACGTCGCACCCGTCTCGGGAGCCTCGGGGAACTCCGGGACGTCGGCCAGACCGACGACCTGCAGGCCCCCGAGTTCCGACGCCGCGAGCATCCGCTGCAGCTCGGCGAGCTTGCCGGGGTTGCGGGTGGCGAGCAGCACCCGGACCGTCACGGCAGCTCGCCGGGGTAGGGCAGGGCCAATGCCTCCTGCTGGAGCGTCACGAGCCGCCCGATCCCGGCCAGCGCCGAGTCGAGCATCGCGTCGAGGGTGGTGCGGCTGAACGTGGCGCCCTCGCCGGTTCCCTGCACCTCGATGAGGGTGCCCCGGTCGGTGGCGACGACGTTGGTGTCCACCTCGGCACGGGAGTCCTCCTCGTACGGCAGGTCCAGGCGCACCCGCCCGTCCACGACTCCGACGCTGATCGCTGCGACCTGACACGACAGCGGTTTCGGATCGGCCAGCCGACCATGCGCGCCCAGCCAGGTGACGGCGTCGACGAGCGCCACGTAAGCCCCGGTGATGGCCGCGGTACGGGTGCCGCCGTCGGCCTGGAGCACATCGCAGTCGAGCGCGATCGTGTTCTCCCCCAGAGCCTTCAGGTCGATGCACGCCCGCAGGGAACGCCCGATGAGCCTGCTGATCTCGTGGGTGCGCCCGCCGACCCTGCCCTTGACGGACTCGCGGTCGCTGCGTGTGTTGGTGGCCGAGGGCAGCATCGCGTACTCCGCGGTGAGCCAGCCCAACCCGGACCCCTTGCGCCAGCGCGGCACGCCCTCGGTCACGCTCGCCGCACAGAGCACCTTGGTGTCACCGAACTCCACGAGCACCGAGCCCGCGGGGTGCTTCTGGAAACCACGGGTGATCCGCACCGGGCGGAGCTCGTCATCGGTCCTGCCGTCTGCTCGATTCACCCGGCCAGCTTAAGGATGCCCGACGCTGCGATCACGGCGGCCTCACGACCGCGCATGTTTAATCCGGACGTGTTCACCCTCGACGGGATCCCGCTGCATCCACTGGTCATCCACGCGGTCGTGGTGCTGCTGCCGCTGGCCGCGCTCGGCACCGTTGCCATCGCGGTCCGTCCGGCGTGGCGGCGCGCGTTCGGCGTCCCGGTACTGCTGATCGCGCTGGCCGGGGTGGCCGCGGTCCCGGTCGCCACGCAGACCGGTGAGCAATTGCAGAACGCGTTGCCCGGACCGAACCCGGCGATCGCGTTCCACCAGAGCCTCGGGGAGATGCTGCTGCCGTACGCGGCGGTGTTCCTGGTGCTGCTCGCGGTGACGGTCGTGATCGGAATCCGTGCCGATCGGGCCGCCACCCCGGATGGCGGCGGGACGACCGTGGCCACCCGGTCCCGCGTCGTCACGGTTGCCGGGGTGCTCGCCGCGCTTGCCGGCCTCGTCGTCACCGGGCTGGTGATCTGGATCGGGCACGCCGGCGCCACCGCCGTGTGGCAGGGCATCGGCAGCTAGATCTCGCCCGACGAGATCTCGGCGGCTACACCTCGTAGGCCATGTCCGGGACCACCAGCTCCACCGGACCGTCGTAGGTCTCCTTCGCCTCGGCGAGCAGGTCCTCCCCGTCGAACCACGGTGGGATGTGGGTGAGCAGCAGCCGTCCCACCCCGGCCGCCGTGGCGTGCTCCCCCGCCTGCCGGCCCGACAGATGCACCCCGGTCGGGGGCTCGTCCCACTCGTGCACATGCGGCCAGGTGGCCTCGCACAGCAGCACGTCGGCGCCCCGGGCCAGCTCGACGAGCCCCGCGCAGGGGCCTGTGTCGCCGCTGTAGACCAGGCTCCTGCCGCCGTGCTCGATGCGCAGGCCGTAGGCCTCACAGGGGTGGTCGACGCGCCGGGCGTGGACCGTCGTGCCCGCCACCTGCGCGTTGCCTCGGTCGCTGAGCGGATGGAAATCGAACATGTCGGTGAGGTCGGTGGTGGCCCGCTCGGCCGCGGACGGGGCGTAGGCGGCCGCGAACCGGTCCGGCGCATCGGCGGGCGCGTACACCGGCAGCTTGCGGGCGGTGGCGTCGAACGGCGGGCGCGGATGGTACCGGCGGTGCACGACGAGCGCGGAGAAGTCGGCGCAGTGGTCGGGGTGCAGGTGCGAGAACAGGACGGCGTCGAGCGTCCACGGATCGAGGTGGCGCTGCAGCGCCCCGAACGTCCCGTTCCCCAGATCCATGACCAGGCGCGCGTCACCGGTGTCGAGCAGGAAACCCGATGCCGGTGAGGAAGGGCCGGGTCCACTGCCGGAACAGCCGAGCACGATCAGCCTCATGGCCGGGACGCTAACGCGAGCGGGTGCGGCGCAGCCACCACAGTCCGACGAGCGGTAGCACGAGCGGGATGAATCCGTAGCCCCGGCCGTACACCGACCAGACGGTGTCGTCCGGCCTGGTACCTCCGACAGCCATGGCCCCCGGGTCCAGCACCGTGAGCGTGCCGATCACCAGCACCCCGACCAGTTCGAACCCGACCGCTGTCCACGCGAGCCGCCGCGCGCCGGATCCGCGCCCGGTGAGTCCGATGGTGGCGAGGATGTAGACCACGCCTGCCAGGGCCGAGAGCAGGTACGCCGCCGGCGCCTCACCGAACTTCGTGGCGATCTGCACGCCGGCGCGTGCGGTGGCGGACAGGGCGAAGATCCCGTAGACGGCGACCAGCACGCGTCCCGGCCCGGACGAGGTGGGGCGCGCCGGGCTAGACACCGGCGTTCCACAGTCCGTGCAGGCGGATCACCGCGACGCCGGTGGCGATCGCACCCACGGCGATCACCGTGCCGCCCCAGCGCGTCGGCCCGCCCGTGTCGTCGCCCGCGGTGGCGAACTGGGTGGCGATCGGCAGCACGCACACCGAGACGACCAGGTAGATCAGGAATGTGGACGTCTCCGGTAGTTCGACGCCGGTGGATACCCGGACGGCGGCGAACTACCGGAGACGTCCACATTCCTGATCTACCTGGTCGTCTCGGTGTGCGTGCTGCCGATCGCCACCC
>JBKJPD010000184.1:0-9412 GCA_046595345.1 Pseudonocardia sp. | reverse complement strand
CCCACTGCTCGAGGGTATGGAGCAGCCCCCGCACCCCATGCGGCTCGGTGAGAACGAGCAGGACTACTACGTCTTGGGCCCGACGCTGGCGAAGAAGAGCGCGGAGAAGGGGCAATGAGCATTCTCGCGCAGGCCGCTGTCGACACGGTCAGTACCGGTGAGGCCGTCACCTTCTGGATCCTCGCGCCTGTCGCGCTGGCCGGGGCGATGGCCATGATCTTCGCCCGCAACGCAGTGCACTCGGCGCTGATGCTGGTCAGCACCATGTTCTGCCTGGCGGTGTTCTACATCGTGCAGCAGGCGCCGTTCCTGGGCTTCGTGCAGATCATCGTCTACACCGGCGCGATCATGATGTTGTTCCTGTTCGTGCTGATGCTCGTGGGCCGCGACAGCTCCGACTCCGTGGTCGAGGTGCTCCGCGGGCAACGGCTCGCCGGTCTCGCGTTCGGGCTCGGGCTGGCGGTACTGCTCGTCGGTTCGGTCGGGTCGGCGCTCATCGCGGTCGAGCCGGTCGGGCTGGCCGCGGGTGGAGCGGGGGCGGGCGGCAACGTCACCGGCCTGGGCCGGCTGATCTTCACCAAGTACCTGTTCGCGTTCGAGCTCACCTCGGCGTTGCTGATCACCGCGGCGCTGGGCGCGATGGTGCTCGCGTACGCGCAGTCCAAGAACCACGAGAAACGCGGCCAGCGCGCCACCGTGGAGGCGCGGCTGCGCGGCGAGCACGACCGCATCTCCCCGCTCCCGGGCCCGGGCGTCTTCGCCACCGCCAACTCGGTGGCCGTCCCCGCGATCCTGCCCGACGGCTCGATCGCGCCGGAGTCGATCTCGGCGATCATCGACGCCACACCGGTGCGTCCGACCGGCACGACGCACCCCGACGCGCACGCCCTCACCGGCGGTCGCGCCCACCACGACGCCGAGGACCCGCGGTGACCCCCACCTACTACCTGCTGCTCTCCGCGCTGCTGTTCGCTATCGGCGCTGTGGGTGTGCTGGTGCGGCGCAACGCCATTGTCGTGTTCATGTGCATCGAGCTGATGCTCAATGCCGTGAACCTGACGCTGGTCACCTTCGCCCGCATCAACGGTACGCTCGACGGCCAGGTCATGGCCTTCTTCGTGATGGTCGTGGCTGCCGCGGAGGTCGTGGTCGGCCTCGCGATCATCATGTCGATCTTCCGCACCCGCCGGTCTGCGTCGGTCGACGACGTGAACCTGCTGAAGTACTGAGACATGAAGTACTGGCACATGAAGTACTGGCACATGTCGTACCTGGACCTAGGAGTGCTCCCCGTGCTCAGCCCATCTGAGGTGATCCGGTGACTGCCGTGCTGGCACAGGCCGCCGAGCTGCCCACGGTGCTGCCCGCCACCGGCGTCGCCTCGCTCGCCTGGTTGTTGTTCCTGCTGCCCGCGATCGGTGCGCTCGTACTGCTTGTCGCCGGGCAGCGGGCCAACGCCTGGGGGCATTGGCTCGGTGTCCTCACCGTCGTCGGGTCGTTCGCGCTCGGCCTTGCGATCTTCTTCGAGACGATCGGGCTCGACGCCGCCGGGCGCACCCGGGAGTTGCCGCTCTACGACTGGATCGCCGTCGCGGGCCTGAACATCGACTTCGGGTTGCGGCTCGATCCCCTGTCGCTGACGTTCGTGCTGCTCATCACCGGCGTCGGCTCGTTGATCCACATCTACTCGGTCGGCTATATGGCGCCGCACGACCCCGCCGGCGGATCCGACCCGAGTCGGCGCCGCTTCTTCGCCCAACTCAACCTGTTCGTCGCGGCCATGCTGATTCTGGTTCTGGCCGACAACTTCGTGCTGCTCTACCTCGGCTGGGAGGGTGTCGGTCTGGCGTCCTACCTGCTGATCGGCTTCTACCACGACCTCCCGGCCGCGGCTACCGCCGCCAAGAAGGCGTTCCTGATGAACCGCGTAGGTGACGTGGGGCTGGCGCTCGCGATCTTCATCATCTGGGCGCAGCTCGGCACCGTGAAGTACAGCGAGGTCTTCGAGAATATCGGCCGGGTCGACCAGCCCGCGCTCGTCGCGATCACGGTGCTGCTGCTACTCGGCGCGTGCGGCAAGTCCGGCCAGTTCCCGCTCCAGTCCTGGCTGCCGGACGCGATGGAGGGCCCCACCCCGGTGTCGGCGCTGATCCACGCGGCCACGATGGTCACGGCGGGGGTCTACCTGATCGCGCGCTCGCACCCGATCTACGACCTGTCCGACACCGGGCGCCTGATCGTCGCCATCGTCGGTGTCGTCACGCTGCTGATCGGCGCGATCATCGGCTGCGCCTACGACGACATCAAGAAGGTGCTCGCCTACTCCACGGTGAGTCAGATCGGCTACATGTTCCTGGCCGTCGGGCTCGGCCCGGCCGGGTACGCGCTAGGCATCCTCCATCTGCTCACCCACGGCTTCTTCAAGGCGGGCCTGTTCCTCGGGGCAGGCTCGGTGATGCACGCGATGCACGACGACGTCGACATGCGCCGCTATGGCGGGCTCGCCCGGTACATGCCCATCACGTTCGTGACGTTCGGGCTGGGCTACCTCGCACTGATCGGCTTCCCGTTCCTGTCCGGATATTTCTCCAAGGACGCGATCATCGAGGCCGCGTTCACCCAGCCGGGCTGGCAGGGCTGGGTGTTCGGCGGGGCAGCCACCCTTGCGGCCGGCCTCACAGCGTTCTACATGACACGGCTCATGCTCATGACGTTCTTCGGCGAGAAGCGCTGGGAGAAGCTCACGGCCGCCGACGGGTCGGCCTACCACCCGCACGAGTCGCCGCTGTCGATGACGGTGCCCATGATCGTGCTGTCGGTCGGTTCGGTGTTCGCAGGCTTCCTGCTGGTCAACGGTCAGCTGCTCGCCGGCTGGCTCACGCCGTCGCTGGGTGAGCTGGTCGAGCTCGAGGGCGGGGCGCTGCCGCACGCGCTGGTGCCCTTCCTCGTATCCGGGTTCTCCGCGCTCGGCGTCCTCACCGCGTACCTGACGGTCGGGCGCAACCCGGTTCCGGTGGAGCGGCCCGAGCTGGTGTCGCGGCCGGTGCGTGCGATGCGCCGCGACCTCTACGCCAACGCCGTCAACGAGGCACTCATCGCGCGGCCCGGCACGTGGCTCACCCGCGCGCTGGTCTTCGTCGACAACCGCGGGGTGGACGGGCTGGTCAACGGCATGGCCGCGCTGCTCGGCGGCAGTTCCGGGCGCCTTCGACGGACACAGACAGGGTTCGTGCGCTCCTACGCGCTCTCCATGCTCGGCGGCTCGGTGCTGGTGATCGCGGCGCTGCTGGCGGTGCGGTTCGTATGACAGCCGACGTGCTCACTCCCGCGGAGGCGGCGTCATGACCGGAGGAAACGTCTTGTTGCTCGCACTGTTGATCCTGCCGCTGGCCGGCGCGATGGCGGTGGCACCGCTGAAGAACAACGCGCGGATGGCCAAGCTGGTCGCGCTGGGCTTCGCGCTGGCATCGCTGGTACTCACCGCGATCACCTGGTTCTCCTACTCGATCACCGACGCGAGAGGCGGTGCCCGGTTCCAGCTCGAGTTCGGCGTCGACTGGATCCCGGCGTTCGGCACCCGGTTCGCGCTGGGCATCGACGGCATCGCGCTGGTCATGCTGGCGCTGACCGCTGTGCTGGTGCCGGTGGTCATGGCGTTCTCCTGGGAGGAGAAGCTCCCCGAAGGCCGCACGCCGGCGGGGTACTTCGCGCTGCTGCTCGCCACGCAGGGAACGCTCGTCGGCGTCTTCGTGGCCACCGACGTGTTCCTGTTCTACGTGTTCTTCGAGGTCATGCTGGTCCCGATGTACTTCTTGATCGGTCGTTTCGGTGGCCCGCGCAGGCAGTACGCAGCAGTCAAGTTCTTCCTGTACTCGCTGCTCGGCGGGCTGATCATGCTGGTGTCGGTGATCGGGCTGTTCGTCGTCAGCGGCCAGAAGCTGGGCGCCGGCACGTTCACCTGGACCGAACTGCAGGCGATGGCCGCCGGCGTGGACGAGGGCACCCAGATCCTGCTGTTCCTCGGGTTCTTCCTCGCGTTCGCGATCAAGGCGCCGCTGGTGCCGTTCCACACGTGGCTGCCCGACGCCGGTGCCGAGGCGCCGGTGGGGGCCGGCGTGCTGCTGGTCGGGGTGCTGGACAAGGTCGGCACGTTCGGTTTCCTGCGCTACTGCCTGCCGCTGTTCCCACTCGCCTCCCAACGCCTCGCCCCGCTGGTGCTCACGCTCGCAGTGATCGGCATCCTGTACGGCGCTCTGCTCGCCGTCGGGCAGACCGACATGAAGCGGTTCGTCGCCTACACCTCGATCGCCCACTTCGGGTTCATCGCGCTGGGGATCTTCTCCTTCTCCTCGCAGGCCTTCGCGGGCGCCGCGCTCTACATGGTCAACCACGGCATCTCCACCGGGATGCTGTTCATCATCGTGGGGCTGCTGGTCGCCCGCGGTGGCTCGCGGCTGGTCGGTGACTACGGCGGCGTCCACAAGGTCGCCCCGCTGCTCGCAGGCGCGTTTCTCATCGCGGGCCTGTCGTCGCTGGCCCTGCCGGGCACGAATGCGTTCGTCAGCGAGTTCCTGGTGCTGGTCGGGGCATACCCGCGCCAGCCCGTCTACACGATCCTGGCCACGGTCGGGATCATCTTCGCCGCCCTGTACGTGCTCTGGATGTACCAGCGCACGATGCAGGGGCCGCTGCGCGGCGCGGCCGTGCTCGGAGCGCTGGAGCGTGGGGGCGGCCCGGGCACGATGCTCGACCCGGTGGTGGCGGCGAAGAAGAAGGGCTCGAACGGCGGGTCCGGGGGCTTCCCGGACCTGTCCCGGCGTGAGATCGCCATGCTGACGCCGCTGATCGTGCTGATCGTGGTGCTCGGATTCTTCCCCGGCCCGGTGCTCGACGTCATCACCCCGTCGGTGATGGCCACGATGAACGAAGTGGGTCTTGCGGACCCGGTCGGAGGACTTTCCAGGTGAGCATCCTCGCCAAGGTGCCCGTGCAGCCGATCGAGGTGCCGCCGATCGACTACGGCGCCATTGCTCCGCTGCTCATCGTGCTCGGCGCGGCTTGCCTCGCGGTGCTCGTCGAGGCATTCCTGCCGCGCCACCAGCGCTGGCCCGCCCAGGTGGCGCTGTCCGTCGGCGCGCTCGCCGTGGCGGGGCTCGCGCTGGGGTTGTACGCGGGTAACAGCGGTCCGGCGGGCATCACCACACTGGCCGACGCGCTCGCCGTCGACCGTCCGACGCTGTTCCTGTGGGGCACCCTGATCGCGCTCGGGCTGGGCAGCATCCTGCTCATCGCCGACCGCTCCGTGGAGCCCGGCGGGGCGTTCATCGCCTCGGCGGCGGCGCGGGCTGCCACCGTCGGAGGTGGTGGTGGCGGGGGCGGTGTCGATCACGCGGAGGACCGCGACTACGGCTCGCCCGAGCAGGCGCCGACGATGCAGACCGAGGTCTTCCCGTTCACGCTGTTCGCGCTCGGCGGGATGATGGCGTTCGTCTCGGCGAACGATCTGCTGACGATGTTCATCGCGCTCGAGGTGCTCAGCCTGCCGCTCTATCTGATGTGCGGGCTGGCGCGCCGCCGCAGGCTGCTCTCGCAGGAGGCGGCCGTCAAGTACTTCCTGCTCGGAGCGTTCGCGTCAGCGTTCTTCCTCTACGGATTGGCGCTGCTCTACGGCTACGCGGGCTCGGTGCGGCTCCGTGACATCGCCACCGCGGCCGCCGGTTCGGGACGCTCCGACGCCCTGCTGCTCGGCGGTCTGGCGATGCTGGTGGTCGGACTGATGTTCAAGGCCTCGGTGGGCCCGTTCCACACCTGGACGCCGGATGTCTACCAGGGCGCTCCGACGCCGGTCACCGCGTTCATGGCCGCATGCACGAAGGTTGCGGCGTTCGGCGGCATCCTCCGGGTGCTCTACGTGGCCTTCGGTGACACCCGGTGGGAGTGGCGCGGGGTGCTGTGGGCGATCGCGATCGCGTCGATGGTGATCGGGGCGGTGATCGGCCTCACCCAGACCGACGTCAAGCGCATGGTGGCGTACTCGTCGGTGGCGCACGCCGGTTTCCTGTTGCTCGGCGCGATGTCCATCACGGCTCAGGGCACCTCGGGCACGCTGTTCTACCTGCTCGCGTACGGCTTCACCACCCTCGCGGTGTTCGGCGTGATCAGCCTGGTGCGCGACGCCGACGGCGAGGCCACCCACCTTTCCCAGTGGGCCGGGCTCGCGAAGCGTTCGCCGGTGGTCGCCGCGGTGATGACATTCCTGCTCCTCGCACTCGCCGGCATTCCACTGACCAGCGGTTTCACAGCGAAGTTCGCCGTGTTCACGGCGGCGTCGGCCGACGGCATGACACCGCTCGTGGTCATCGCGCTGATCGCGAGTGCGATTGCCGCCTTCTTTTACCTAAGGGTGATCGTCCTGATGTACTTCAGTGAGCCCGCCCCGGACGGACCCACCGTCACGGTGCCCGGCGCGTTCACCACCGCGGCGATCACGCTCGGGGTCATCGTCACCCTGATCCTCGGAATCGTGCCGACGCTGGCCTTGGGATGGGCCGCCAGCGGTACCTTCGTAAGCTGATGACGTGAGTGGCAACGCGATAGCGGGCGTCGAGCTCGGCGATGGGGACCTGGCCGACGCGACGGCCGCCGGACTGGAGAGGGTGGAGGCGCTGCTGCGCCGGGAGGTGCGCAGTGACTACCAGTTCGTCAGTGACACGTCGCTGCACCTGATCGACGCGGGAGGCAAGCGGTTCCGGCCGTTGTTCACCCTGCTCGGGGCCCAGATGGGCCCCCGCCCCGACTCCGATGACGTGATCACCGCCGCGGTGGTCGTCGAGCTGATCCATCTGGCCACGCTCTACCACGACGACGTCATGGATTCGGCCACGATGCGGCGCGGCGCCGAGAGCGCCAACTCGCGGTGGGACAACACCGTCGCGATCCTCACCGGTGACTTCCTGTTCGCCCACGCGTCCCGGCTCGTCGCCGACCTCGGCCCGGACGCCGTGCGGATCATCGCGGAGACCTTCGCCGAGCTCGTGACGGGCCAGATGCGCGAGACCCGCGGCCCGCGTCCCGGCGAGGACCCGGTGGAGCACTACCTCACGGTCATCGCGGAGAAGACCGGTTCGCTGATCGCCACCTCCGGCCGCTACGGAGGCATGTTCTCCGGCTGCCCGCCCCGGCACATCGAGTCGCTGCGGCGGTTCGGGGCCATCATCGGTACGGCGTTCCAGATCTCCGACGACGTCATCGACATCGCCTCGGCGTCCGACAGTTCGGGCAAGACGCCGGGTACGGATCTGCGCGAGGGCGTGCACACGCTCCCGATGCTCTACGCGATGCAGGACACCGGCGTCGGCGCCGACCGGCTCCGCGTCCTGCTGGCACGACCGATCACCGACGACGCCGAGGTCGAGGAGGCACTGGCACTGCTGCGCACCGGTCCGGGGCTGGTGCGGGCCCGCGACGTACTGGCCTGCCAGGCCGCGGATGCCCGTGCGGAGCTGGACAAGCTCCCCGCCTGCCCGGCGTCCGACGCCCTCGCCGTCCTCACCAACTACGTGGTGGACCGCACCGGCTGATCCCCGCGAGTCGGGGTTTCCGTGTGTGCGAGTCGGGGTCCGGGTGCGCGGTTGTTGCGAACGAGGTCCACCGTGAACATGGCCAGGGCCAGCCACACGAGGCTGAAGCCGATCCAGCGGGTCCCGGGCATGTCCTCGTGCCCCACGAACACGCCGTAGAGGAACTGCAGTGTCGGGTTGAGGTACATGAGGACGCCGATGGTGCTCAGCGGCACGCGCCGGGCCGCGACGCCGTAGAGCAGCAGCGGAATCGCGGTGACCGGTCCGGCGGCGATCATCAGGAGCACGTGGCCGGTGCCGTTTCCGGACATCGTCCCGGCACCGGCCATCTCGAACCACACCACGACGGCGATGGCGAGCGGCCCGAGCACGAGGCCCTCGGCCGTCACACTTGCCGTGGCCGACAGCGGAACGGTGCTCTTGATCAGCCCGTAGAGCCCGAACGACATGGCCAGCGTGAGCGCGATCCACGGCGGCCTGCCGTTCTCGACGGCGATCACCAGCACCGCCACGGCGGCGATGACCACCGCGACCCACTGGACGGACCGCAGGCGCTCTCGCAGCACCACCACCCCGAGCAGGACGCTCACCAACGGGCTCATGAAGTAGCCGAGGGCGGCCTCCACGACCTGCCCGGTGAAGACTGCGTAGATGTAGAGGCCCCAGTTCACCGCGATAAGCAGCCCGGCGGCTGTGACCATGCCCCACCCGCGCGGTCGCAGCGTCCGCAGTTCGGGCCAGCCGCGCACCGCCGAGAGCACCACGACCATCAGCACCGCGGTCCACGCGATCCGGTGGGCCACCACCTCGATCGGAACGGCCGGGGCGAGCAGCGGCCAGAAGGCCGGGAACATGCCCCAGATCGAGTAGGCCCCGACGGCTGCCGCGACGCCCCGCCCGTCCAGCTTCGATGCCTCCATGAAGCCATCAGAACACCCCGTCCACGGAGTGTGCCGGTGACGCTGCTCACCGGTGGCGCAGCTGACGTGCGTTCCTTCGCAGTGGTCAGCCTGTGGCGTACTCGTGCGACGCGGCGACGATCCCGGTGACGATCTCCAGTTCCTCGGCGTCGCGCGGCCCGAAGACCATGACCGTTCCCGTGCTGAGCCGGATTCCGGCCAGCGGGTGGGCCATCGCCCAGCCCTTGCCGAGCGCGTCGTAGGCAAGGGCGTCGGGCAGCACCAGGTGCAGGCTGCCGTCGGGCTCCGGGTGCAGGTGGGCGAACTCGCCGATGTCGGGGAGGATGAAGGCGTCGTCCGGGCCACCGGTCGTGGCGCGGTCGAGCAGAAACGCCGTCGCGCCCGGCACGGAGATCTGGCTCGGCCCCGTCGATACGCCCGTCAGCGCGACGAGCCTGGTGTGCAGCGCCTCCTGCAGCGGGACCGGTGAGTTCTGTGACTCCTGCCGCTGTGGGGTCGTCACACTCACCTCGGGCGACTCGCCCGCCCGCTGGGGGAGCCGGCCACCTTCCAGGGTGGGCCAGTGTTGGTCCTCGCCGTCAGGTATCGGGTTCTCCCCGTGCTGCCGCAGCCAGTCCAGCCGCTCACCGAGCCACTTGCCGACCTCGCCGACGATGCGGCCGGCGAGCTGGTGCCCGCCGGGTTCGCGCTCGGCCCACAACGGCGCGCCACTGGACTTGACCAGGTAATCCCACGTGCGCTGTTGCAGCTCGGGTGGGATGACGGTGTCGCCGACGCCGTGGGCCAGGAACACCGGCATCCCGGCGAGGCGACCCCGCGTGACCGGCACACCCGAGTCGAAGGGCAGCGTGCCGTAGAGCAGGACTCCCGCGGCCCACCGGTGGGGCTGGCTGAGCATCAGGCCGCCCGCGA
>JBKJPD010000160.1:0-3306 GCA_046595345.1 Pseudonocardia sp. | reverse complement strand
CCGTGGTTCCCGTGATCGGTGTGCTGGCCCTGCAGGGCGACGTCCGCGAGCATCTCGACGCCCTCGCGGCGTGCGGCGCACCGGCACCGCCCGCGCCCCGCACGCCGCGAGGGCGTCGAGATGCTCGCGGACGTCGCCCTGCAGGGCCAGCACACCGATCACGGGAACCACGGTCGGCCAGCGTAGTCGCGCCGGGCGTTCGTTGATGTAGCGGCGCTCGCGGATCCGCGACACCATGATCACACGCCGGTCGGCTGAGCTACGGCCGTCGCTGGGCAGGCGCAGCATTTTCCGCCATCGGATATGCAGGTAGCGGTGACAGGGGGCCTATGTGGATACTTTGCCGACGCTGGACGAGTTGATGCCATCCACCCGTGAGGGAGTGAGTGGGGCGTTGTCATCGAGTCGGGACGCGCTGGAGGCCTGCCCTCCCCGTCGGCCCTCCTCCGGAAGCCGGGGTGAGATGTCGCTGACCGAAACCGGGCAGCCGCCGCACGCAGGCGACTACGCCCAGCTGGCGAACCAGGTCACCGTCGAACTGGCGGGATCACTCAACACGCGACGGACGGTGCTCCGGCTCTTCGGTCTGCTCCAGCCCGGGTTGGCCGACTGGGCGATCGTCGTCGTGATCGGTGCGCTGAAAGACAGACTCGCGGTGTACGGCGGTCATGATCCGGGCTTCGTCGGCACCATCGCGTCGCGTACCACCGAGAACCTCGGCATCGGGCGCGTGCTGCGGTCTGGACAGTCCGAACTGCTACCCGTCTCGGTCGAGCACCTCACGATCGACGGCCTCGGCAGCATGATCCCGCACACGGCCCTACGCGCGGAGGCCGCCGGCCTGCTCCCCGCGGACGTGCTGGGACTCGCCCTCACCGCGCGCGGCACGACCATCGGCGTACTCGTACTGGTACGCAGCGCGGACCGGGGCTTCGCCGCGGAGGATGTCGCACTCGCCGAGCAGGTCGCGGACCGGGCAGCGATAGCACTGGACTCCGCACGGCTCTACGAGGAGCGCAGCCAGGTGGCTTCGGTCCTGCAGGCCGGTCTACGCCCGCCTGCCCTGCCCGCGATTCGCGGCGTACGGCTGGCAGCCCGGTTCCGCACAGCCGCCGAGCACATGGACCTCGGCGGCGACTTCTACGACGTGCGCGGGTCCGGGGACGACTGGCTGCTGGTGCTGGGCGATGTCTGCGGCAAGGGCGTCGAGGCCGCCGTCCTCACCGGGCGCGTCCGGCAGAGCATCCACACGGCAGCATATTTCGACCGTCGGCCTTCGGAGATACTCGCCGCCCTCAACGACGTCCTACGCGGCCCCGTCCCGTCCCTACTGGTCACCGTTGCGTGCGCGCGATTACGACTCGCCGGAGACGGACAGACGGCGACGATAGATATCGCGGTGGCAGGCCATCCCGCCCCACTCATTCTTCGGAAGGGCGGCACAGTGGACCAGCCGGATGTCTCCGGGATGGCGATCGGGGTGCATCCCGGCTCCCGGTACCACGAGGAGACCGTGCGGATCGAGCGCGGCGACGCCCTGCTCATGTTCACCGATGGGGTCGACGAGGCGCGTGGTGTCGACGGCCTCTACGGTATCGACCGCCTCATCGGGTTTCTCCCCGCCTACGCGGGTGCGGATCCAGAGGTGCTCTGCGAGGCCGTCGAACAGGACGTCGTCGAACATCTGGGTGGCCGCGCTCACGACGACATCGCTCTACTGGCAATGCGCTGCGGAGGGCCATGGGGGCGTGACCGGCGCGCCGTTCGACCGTGATGACGCGGTGAGACGATTCGAACATGCGGCGTCCTGCGGGGACGAGGAGACCGCAACCTCCCTGGTCGGGCGGCTACTGGAGGATGGTGCGGACCTCGTCGCCGTGCTCGTGGACGTGATCGCGACCGCTCAGCGCGAAGTCGGCCGCCGCTGGCAACGAGGCATCTGGTCGATAGCCCAGGAGCACGTGGCGACCGCGGTGGCGACCGCGGCGACCGAGACCGTGGCGCGGTACGCCCGTCGGGTTCCGGTGACCAGGGGCAGGATCGTGCTCGCGTGCGCCGAACGGGAGTGGCACGTGTTACCGGCGATGATCGTCGGCTACGCCATCCGCTCCAGCGGATGCGAGGTCACGCTGCTCGGGGCCAGTACGTCGCCTATGCGACTCAGCCAGCACCTGCACGACCTGGGCCCGGACGCCACGGTAGTGAGTTGCTCAGTGATCGGCGCACTTCCGACCACCCGGCGGCTCATCGAAACCAGTTGCGCCATCGGCATTCCGGTAATTGTCGGTGGCTCGGCTTTCGGCGTCGACGCGGTGCGTGCCCGGGCGCTCGGTGCGACCGCGTGGGCCGCCGGTCCCCGGCAGGGCATCGCCGCGCTGGAGAGCCTGCCCACGGTCGTGCCCGCCGCGTCCAAACTGCCCGCCGGGCCCGTTGCTGAACAGGCCGCGCTCGAACTGGCACATCAACGACTGGCCGACGACCTGCGTGAGCGATGGTCTCCGACCGCTCGAACAGCGGCAACAGACCCATCCGTCGACGGGGTGCACGCAGTAGCCCACGATGTCGTCCATCAGGCATTGCACGCCGTCTCGGGCGCACTCATCACCGGTGATTCACGACTGCTGCCCGAGACGGCGGCGTGGATCGCCGACGTACTGGTCGCTCGCGGCGCCGATCCGCCGCTGATATCCGAGCTCGGGCGACTACTGACCACGAGGCTGCGGGAATTCCCGCTGGCCCACGATCTGCTCGAGCGGCACTGGGCGTCCGGGCTCCGCTGATCGCCGGGGTTCACGGCTGCAGGTGCAATCGGCCCACGCGACCGGCACGTCAGAAACCGGGCCGGCCCACACTGCACCGATCAGCCGGCGGCGACGTCCCCTTTCACTGTGGCGTTGCGAACCGCCTCGGCCACCGCGGGCGCCAGGGTCGGGTCGAACACGCTCGGCACGATGAACGACGGGTTCGGTTCGCTCACCACATCGGCGATCGCGGCCGCGGCGGCCAGCAGCATGGCATCGGTGATGTCGCGTGCCTGTGCGTCGAGCAGTCCCCGGAACAGGCCGGGGAACGCGAGCACGTTGTTGATCTGGTTGGGGTAGTCCGACCGGCCGGTGGCGACGATCGCGGCGTGCTGCAGCGCCACGGCCGGGTCCACCTCGGGATCGGGGTTGGCCAGCGCGAACACGATGGCGTCGTCGGCCATCGTGGCCAGCTCGGCGGCGCCGAACAGGTTCGGCGCCGACACCCCGATGAACACATCGGCCCCGACGAGGGCGTCGGCGGGCGTTCCGGGGCCCCGGGCGG
>JBKJPD010000024.1:0-3081 GCA_046595345.1 Pseudonocardia sp. | reverse complement strand
AACGGCACGAACAGAAGTGGCGGGAGATCGCCGCAGAACGACGCCGCCGCGACGAGTCCCGCCGTGTGATGTAACGGTCCCGGTGAGGCTCTGCCGTAGCCGGCGATCCACTACCCCGTGGGTGTGCCGTTGGGCCAGATGCAGGGTGAGTCGACGGCGATCGACATGTCGCCAGTATCGCCGACCTGCAACCCGATCAGGAACTTGTCCTGCGGGTTCTCCATGACGAGGGCCCTGTCGACGGGCCGGTCGTCGCGGTAGAGGCGGTAGCCGCGGCTGGTCCAGAAGTTGAGCAGGAAGTCGATATAGCCGTCGACGTCGTCGAGGTCGGTGGACAGGCCGTTGAGGAAGTATCGGTGACCGACGCTGATGCGGTCGCCGTCGCCGTTGGGCTTGCCGACTTTGCAATACACTATTCCGCGGCCGATCAGGTCGAGGGTTGGTGTGGGGGTCAGGGCGGCGACTACTTCGGCGATGTAGGCATCGGCGCGTTGGTGGGCCTCGTCTCGGGTGATGGTCGGGGCCATGTCGGACCTTCCGATCGTGACCACGCTGCAGGCGGTCGTGGTCAGTGCCGCGGCGAGCAGCACCGCGCGCAGCAAGCGGGCCGGCGTCGCCCGGGAGCGGTGGGTCATCGGGACACCTCGGTCCTGTGGCCAACGGCGATGCGGCCGATGTTGGCCAGGGATTCCGTGTTCTGGTCGAGGTACTCGGTGTGGGCATCCAGGGAGAAGTCGAGGTCGACGGGGTTTAACGGGTTGACGCCGAGCATCGAGTCGTCGGTGTTGATCCTCGCGGTGAACAGCGGGGTTCCTGGGTCGGAGTCGAAGATCTGGCCGCCGAAGCGGGGGTCCATCGGATCCCGGCCGTGGATCATGTGGGGGTCGACAGGGTCGGGTGCGGGCAGGCGGAGCACCGAGGGTCCGGGGTTCAGGGTGGCGGGGTCGTAGGCGTAGCGGATGGGGTCGTTCTCGGCGCGGCTGGACCACACGTGCGCGGGATCGACGCCGAGGTCCGCGGCGTGCTCGACCCCGACGCCGGGGCTGCCGATGAACACGACCTCGTCGACGTCGAGGCCGTGGTCGCGTGCGCTGATGCCGACCACGGTGGAGCCGTAAGAGTGCCCGACCACCGTGTTGTGGGAGCGTGGGCCCTCGTGGGTGGTGCGCAACCCGTCCTGGAACCGGTCCAGCGCCGGGCCGGCGTTGGTGGCGTAGCTGGGATCGCGGGCATCGCCCGGGGCGAACGGGTTGGGCTCGAAGATGGCCTGCGGCGCGTCGTAGCCCAGCCAGGTGATCGCCGCGGTGGACTCATAGGGAGCGGCCTGGCGTGCTGATTCCACGATGCGGTCCACGCCCTCCACGTTGCCCCCGATGTTGCCCAGGGTAGAGGTGGTGCCCGGGACGAAGGTCAGCACGTTGTCGGCCAGGTCGGGGTTGCCGGCTGCGAGGATCGCGTGTCCGTTGCCGATGGTGTCGAATCCGAGCAGGAGCGCCGGGGGCCGGCCGTCGGCGGCGGTCAGGCGTTGCTTCAGGGTGGTGATCCCGACCATGTGGGTGTCGATGGCGGCGAGCCGTGCGCGGGCGGCGTCGGTGAGCGGTCCGGCGAGCGGTCCGGCGAGGATGTGGCGGCGTTCGTCGAGCAGCTCGGCCTCGGCTGCGGCCAGCACGACCCGGTTGGCGCGGTCGCGGTAGACCGCGGGGACACCGTCGAGTGCACCGAGCAGCTCCGGATGGGCGAACAGCATCGCTTCCCGCTCGGCCTCATCCATCCCGTCGAACCACTCCTTGACCTGTGCCGGTGGAGTGCCCACCGGCGGGATTGAGCGGCGCGACGCGGCCTCGCCGAGCCCCGATACGTCGGGGGTGATGGCCCGCAACGCCGCGACGGCGCGTGCGTCGGACGCGGCGGCATCGGTGAGGACCTCCCCGATCTCGGCCGCGATCGCCTCCGCCTGCGCCATCAGCAGGGGCGCCGCGACGGCAGGAGCGACGGCGAGGCCGACCGCGAGGGGCAGGTTGAACGACACGGCGCCGTCGGCGCTGATCAGGAACGGGCCGTCCAGGACGTCGAGCAGGAGCGTGCGTAGCCTTCGCTGCGCGGTGGTGATCTCCTCGCAGTGGCGGATCAGGACCGGGCCGACCGCCGCGATCCGCTCGGCGGAGGAGTACATGGCCGTGCGGAGCTTTGCGGCGTGGTTGTGCCCGCCGTCGGCGGTCCTGCCTTCCCAGGACTGCTCGGCGGCCGCGTAGCGGGCCCGCAGGTCGTCGCCGTGTCGATCCAGCGCCGAGCCCAGGTCCGACCAGCCCTGGGCCTGCTCCCGCCAGATCAGGGGGTCGGCCTGGAGAAGTTGCTCGAACGACACCACTGCTGATCACACGTCCTATCGGGAAGCGAACGCGCCGGCGATGCGGACCTCGAGGTCGCGCCACTGCCGGGCGACATCGGTGAGGTCGTCACCGAACCGGGCCAGCTCCAACCCGTTGGCGAGCACCGTGTCCCGCCACGCCAGCCATGCGCCGAAGGCGGCGCTCGTCGACTCGAACCCGGCGTTCGACCCGACCGTGGGGGCGGCCGTGACGCCAGCGGCGGCCACCGACGCGTGTACGGCATCAGCGACCGAGATCAGGTCGGTACCGACCGCATCGAGCACGTCGGGATCGATCACCACGTCGTACCCGCTCACCAGGACCCCCGCCCCCCGGGATGGCCAGGCCACCCACCTGCGGAAAGTGTGACATGAGCGGGCGGGCCCCCGAGGGTGAATGCCGGATCTTGCACCGACGACACCGGACTCCCGCATCCAGCCCAGGTGCGTCGTTCGCCCGCGGACTGTCGGTCCCTCGTCGCAGACTCCTGGGAGCCGACAGCCCCGGTCGGCGAGACGGGCCCTGACCGCAGTCCGGGAGGAATCAATGGGCGGCAAGACCTGCAAGTCGAGCTCGGCCGCGAAAGGGCGACCACTGCCGAAGCTCACCGAGCCACGGCGAGCCAGACACTATGAACCGGTGGGAAATGACCCGGCTCGTCTCGTCCTACCAGCTGTGGCACACCCACTTGCGCGCCCAACTCCGCCAACTC
>JBKJPD010000569.1:0-6953 GCA_046595345.1 Pseudonocardia sp. | reverse complement strand
CTCGGCCGCGGCGTCGGGGGTGCGTAGCAGCGCCGGGTACTGCGCGCAGTACCCGGCGCTGCTACGCACCCCCGACGCCGCGGCCGAGCGAGCGCTGCTCGCGGCCGTCGCGCCCGGCGGCGTGCTGCTGCTCGTGCACCACGCGGGGATGGACACCCACCAGGTGCACGACAGCGGGTTCGACCCGGCCGACTACGTCTGGCCGCCGATGGTCGCCGCGCTGCTCAACGATGACTGGGAGGTGCAGCTGGAGGAGCAGCGGCCGCGCATCACACCCGACAGCGGGGCCGGCGCGCACCACAGCGAGGACCTGGTGCTGCGGGCGCTCCGGCTGCGCTGAGGCTCCTCCGCCGGCAGCCGGCCCGGCGGCCGAGCTGACTGGAGTCCCCGGCTGATGACGTGCAGGCTGAGCGTTCCGGGCGATCAAGGCGCCTCACCGGCGCCCGGTGGGCGAGCAGAACTGGATTCCATCGGGTCTCACCGACCCGAATATGAGGTGGGATGTCCTGCCCGGTCGCATCCGAGCGGCGGCTGAGGTTGGCACGATCCCGTGACGGGGGCATCCAATCCCACCGGCTGACCCACATCGACACCGCGGGATCGCGGACGGTGCCCGGTGCGGCTGCGGTCGGCCCACCGGTACCGAGAGGTCGCCGACGTCCATGTCCGCCTCACCAGCCGTTGCCGCCCTCCTCGGTCGTCGTTCGCCGCTCCAACTCAGGGAGTTCGACGTTCACCATGATCTGGTCGAAGCCCAGGACGGTGTGCAGCGCGTCAAGCCGGATCGACGGGATCAGCATCCACGGCTGGCCGTCCCCGCACGACGCCAGCAGGCGCGCCCGATCGGTGTAGACCGGCAGCATCCGCGTGCCGTCGGGAAGTACCCGCAACTCCACGATCGTTCGGACGGCCGCCGGGTACGCCTCTCGGATCGGCACGTGGAGCAGGGGCGGGAGGATCACATCAGCGCCGGTCATGACGACAGCTCATCATGACCCGAGCCCCTCCCGTGGGGGTTTGGACACATCCGCACCGCCCTGCTCTTGCGTACGGTCGATCACCGGGCGACCATCACGCCCGTGGACGTGGTGGAGTTCCGACCGACCCCCGACCAGTACGCGTGGACGTTCGGAGGTGCTGCCCCGACCCATCGCATCAAGCCTGGTACCGCGTTGAAGCTCTGGACCGAGGACGCCTTCTCCGGGCGCCTGCAACGTGTCAGCGACCTGCCGTCGGTGCTCGACATGACCGAGGTCAACCCGCAGACCGGGCCGTTCTTCGTCGAGGGCGCCGAGCCGGGTGACACGCTCGCGCTGCACATCGTCGACCTCACCCCTGCTCGGGACTGGGCCGCCTCCACCACCATCCCGTTCTTCGGCGCGCTCACCGGCACCGACCGCACCGCGTTGCTCAACGAGCCGCTGCCGGAGCGGACCTGGATCTACCAGCTCGACCGGGCGCGGGGCACCGTCCGCTACGAGGCCCGGAACCTGAGCCTCGACCTGCCGCTCGCCCCCATGCTCGGGACGGTCGGGGTCGCGCCCGCCGGGCGGGAGGTGCGGTCGAGCCTGGTGCCCGACAAGTTCGGCGGCAACATGGACACTCCCGAGATGAAGGCAGGCACCACCTGCTACCTGGGCGTCAACGTGGAAGGCGCCTTGTTCTCCGTCGGAGACGGGCACTACCGCCAAGGTGAGGGCGAGAGCTGCGGCACCGCCGTCGAGGGCGCCATGTACGTGACGTTGATCGTGGATCTGGTCAAGGGACATGCTCCCGAATGGCCACGCCTGGAGAGCGACGACCACTACGCCGTGGTCGGGTCGGCGCGCCCGCTGGAGGACGCCTGGCGGGCCAGCCAGGTGGGCATGATCGGCTGGCTCGGCGAGCTGTACGGGCTCGACCCGCTCGACGCGTACCAGCTGCTCACCCAGATCAGCCTGTCGCCGCTGGCCAACGTGGTGGACATCAACTACAGCGCGCTGACGAAGGTGCAGAAGGCCCTGCTCCCGGCAGCCGATGCCTACGGCGGCATGCACCACCACCTGCGCTCCCTCCGGAAAGGACTCCTTTAATGGATCTACAGTTCAGCGGGAAGACTGCGCTGGTCACCGGCGGCACGAAGGGCATCGGGCGCGCGGTCGTCGAGGCGCTCGCCGCCGAGGGCGCTCGCGTCGCGTTCTGCGCCCGCACCGCGGCCGACGTCGAGGCGGCGGCCAGGGAGCTGGCAGCCGCCGGCCACGACGTCGCGGGCACGGTCGTCGACGTCGCGGACGGGGCCGCGCTCATCGCCTGGGTCGGCGCGTCCGCGGAGCGGTTCGGGAGCATCGACGTGGTCGTCGCCAACGTCAGCGCCCTCGCGATCGGGCCCGGCGAGGACAATTGGAAGGCCGGATTCGAGGTCGACCTCATGCACACCGTCCGGCTCTGCGAGGCCGCGATGCCACACCTGTTGGCGGCGAAGGGCTCGGTCGTCGCCGTGTCGTCGGTATCGGGCAGAGAGATCGACTTCGCGAAGGACGCCTACGGCACCATGAAGGCCGCGGTGGTCCACTACATCGCCGGGCTCGCGTTCCAGCACGCCGCGGCCGGCGTGCGCGCCAATTGTGTGTCGCCGGGAAACACCTATTTCCCCGGCGGTGTGTGGGCCGGCATCGAGGGCGGCAACCCCGATCTGTTCGCCCACGCCACGAGCCTCAATCCGACCGGCCGGATGGCCACCCCGGAGGAGATCGCCTACGCCGTGACGATGCTCGCGAGCCCGCGTGCCTCGTTCATCACCGGCACCAACCTCCTCGTCGACGGCGCGCTGACGCGCGGGGTGCAGCTCTAGTGCGCGAGTTCCACGTCGAGATCGAGGAATCGCAGCTGGACGACCTGCGTACCCGACTGGCCAACACGCGCTGGCCCGAGGATGCCACGTCGGCA
Source organism: Pseudonocardia sp. (assembly GCA_046595345.1). GTDB lineage: Bacteria > Actinomycetota > Actinomycetes > Mycobacteriales > Pseudonocardiaceae > Pseudonocardia. The sequence goes on along the minus strand of JBKJPD010000569.1, from coordinate 4,028 downwards.
GGCTGGTCACAGGGCGTCCCGCTGCGGTACGCCCGCGAGCTCTGCGACTACTGGGCCCACGAGTACGACTGGCGCCGCTGCGAGGCGTCGCTCAATGCGCTGCCGCAGTTCCGCACCGAGCTCGACGGCGGCGGGGACGACTTCGTCGAGATCCACCTGATCCACGTCCGGTCCCCGCACGCGGGGGCCATGCCGCTGCTACTCACCCACGGCTGGCCCGGCTCGGTGATCGAATTCCTCGACGTGATCGAGGCGCTGACGAACCCGCCCGACCCGCGCGACGCGTTCCACGTCGTGGCGCCATCGCTGCCCGGGTTCGGGTTCAGCGGCAAGCCTGCCGCGACGGGCTGGGGCGTCGAACGGATCGCCACGGCCTGGGCACAGCTGATGGACCGCCTCGGCTACGACCGCTACGGCGCCCAGGGCGGGGACTGGGGATCGATGATCACCGCCGCGCTCGGCACCGGCGCGCCGGAGAACCTCACCGGCATCCACCTGACGATGCCGATCGCGCAGCGTCCCCCCGAGGGTGAGGGCCAGCCGCTCACCGACGCCGAGACCGAAGGTCTCGCCGCCCGCCGGATCTTCCAGGCCGATGGCACGGGCTACTCGGCCGAGCAGGCCACCCGGCCGCAGACACTCGGCTACGGGCTCCTCGACTCGCCGGTCGCGCAGTGCACGTGGATCGTGGAGAAGTTCTGGGACTGGACCGACTGCGCGGGCCACCCCGAGAACGTCATCACGCGCGACCGGCTGCTGGACAACGTGATGCTCTACTGGCTGCCCGGCACCGGCGCATCGTCGGCGCGGCTGTACTGGGAGAGCTTCCGGCGCAGACGGCTCGACATCGTCGAGGTGCCCACCGGTGTCACGATGTTCCCCAAGGAGCTGTGGCGGCTGCCTCGGCACTGGATCGAGCGACGCTTCACCGATCTGCGGCACTGGTCGGAGCCGTCGACGGGCGGCCACTTCGCGAGCATGGAACAACCCGAGGTGTTCGTCGACGAACTCCGCACCTTCTTCCGTCCCCTGCGCTGACCCACGCCGGGTGGATCGGCCAACTCACCGGGTGGGATGTGGGCGGGGGCCGGTCAGCGAAAGGCGAGGACCGAGGCCGTGAAGCCGTGCAGGTGGTTGCGGCCGCCGACCGGGCCGATCTCACCGGCGGCGAAGAACCCCGCGACACCCTGGGCGCCCAGCGCACCCCGCACGGCCAGCACGTCGTGGTCGGCACTGGGGAACATCGTCGTGCCGCGCCCGTTGCAGGAGAACAGCAGTGCCCCGCGTGCCGGGTGCTCGGAGCCGCCCAGCAGCTCGGTCAGGTCCTCACCCGCGCCCGCGGCGTCACGCACCTGGAACCGCACCGTCTGCCCCACCTCGACGACATCGCCGACGGCCACCGCGCCCGTGTTCTCGTCGGCGCCGACGACGCCGCGGATCAGGAAGTCCCCCCGCCCGTGCTCCGCGGCGTACTCGTCCATCGCGATACCCAGGTGCAGCCCCCGGGTGGCCAGCTCCTGCTCGGCGGGCGGCAGCGACGTGACGATCTCCACCAGGCGCTTGTAGGCGGGCTGTCCCGCCAGCTCCAGCAGCACGTTGCGCTCGACGCGGGTGACCGTCATCGGCGGCCCGATCGGGCGGCATCCCTGGCTCACGACGGTGCGCGCGGCGATCTCACCGCCGAGCAGCACGCCGACGCCGCCACGCTCCAGCACCTCGCCGTCGAGGAACAGCCGGTTGGCCCCTGGCCCGCCCGCGGCACCGGCCAGTCCACCGACCAGCGGGAATCCGGGCATCAGGGTGTTGTTGCGCTCCAGGAACGCACCGACGGGGAACGAGTACGGGTCCACGAGCACCGCGGCCACCCGGTCGTCGGACGCGAGGTCCGGCAGCGTGCCGATCTCCAGCTCCCCGGACGCGCCGCGTTCGGCGGTGAGCCGGAACGGGCGGATCCGGGCGCCGGGCAGCACCGCAGCCCAGGCCGCGACGGCGGGACCGTGCTCCTGGCCCCGGCCGTCGCCGATCACCCCACCCCCGGTGGCACCGATCGCGACGCGGGCCCCGGCCAGCTCCATCGCGCGCAGGCCCGCGGCGGCGGAGTGGTCGGGATCGTGCCCGACGCCGGGCGCGACGAACACGCACAGCAGGTCCGGCGGCGCGCCGTCCAACGCGCGCAATGCCTGGGCGACGGCCACCTCGGCCGCTCCCACGAGATCCGGCCCGATCGCGAGCCCATCGCCGAACCGGCGCCCGGCAGGCGCCTCCGCCTCGATACCGCTTCGTGTCCACTCCCCAGCCATGCCGGATTCCCCGCCTTCCGCCGCGCGCGCCCCGGTCAGGCCGTGGCGGCCGCCCCCATCGTTGCAGGGCGGGGCAGCGACGGCCACCGCGTGCCCTGTGTGCGCCGGCGGGCCGCCATGGATCGGCATCGGGGAACGCGGCGTTGGTGAGGCCGATCGAGGGACGCAGACGCACAGTGCTCGCTGCTGCCTCTTGATGGCATATTGAGGCGTGGGTCCGACCGCCGGTCCGAGACGACGACCGGACCCCACTCACCGCAGACGTCGAACTGCCAGAGCGATCACCCGCGGGGCCTTTATGCAACTTACTTGCAATACAATACCGCAACGGACCCGACATCGCCACCGCCAGAACGTCAGCCGGTTGCCACCTGAGCGGGCCGGATCAGCTGCCGCGGAGGCCGCCGACCGCGCGCCACAGCAGGTGCATCCCGACGTCCGTGGAGCGCTCGCGGACGTCCGCCCTGCCACCGGGCAGCTGCGGGTCGCGGGCCAGCACCGTGCCATCACCCGTCGTCACGCAGAAGCAGACGTAGCCCACCGGTTTGGCCTCGGTCCCGCCGCCCGGCCCGGCGACCCCGGTGATCCCGATGCCGACGTCGGCGCCGAAGCGGGCGCGGGCACCATCAGCCAGCGCCCGCGCCACCTGCGGCGACACCGCTCCGTACGACGCGATCAGCTCGGCGGGGACATCGAGCAGAGCGGTCTTCGCCCCGTTCGAGTAGGCCACGACACCTCCCGCGACGTACGCCGACGAACCGGCCCGGTCCACGAGCCGGGACGCGAGCATGCCCCCGGTGCAGGACTCCCCCGTGGCGACCGTCCAACCGCGGGCCAGCAGCGCGCGGGCCAGCAGCGCGTCGGTGCTCGTGCCGTCGGCGCTGATCAGGTACTCGGCGTGGCGGGCAGCCAGCTCGGCGTGCAGCTCGAAGGCGATGTCCTGCGCGTCGGGGGTGGGCCGCAGGTCGACCTCCAGCTCGGAGCGTCGCAAGCACGTCGACACCTCGACGCCGGACAGGTCACGGAGCCGGCCGATGTCGCGCAGCGTGGCCGCGATCTCCGACTCGGGCAGCCCGAAGTAGCGCAACGACCGCGACGCCGCGACGGGGACCCCGGCGAGCAGCTCCCGCATCGGGGCGGCGTCCAGCGCCGCGGGCCACATCCCCTGCAGTTCCCGCGGCGGGCCGGGCAGCACCACGACCAGCGGGCCGCCGGGGCGGGACACGACAAGCCCGGGCGCGGTGCCCACCGGTGCCAGCGCGAGGGCGCCGCGGGGCACCATCGCCTGCTTCCGGTTGGCCTGTTCCAGGGCGTCCCCGCCGAACCCGGTGCGGGCCGCCCATCCGGCGAGGATGCCGGCGATGTGCTCGCGCATGGCCTCGTCGAGCACCAGGTCGACGCCGGCGAATGCCGCCACGACCTCGGCCGTCAGATCGTCGGCGGTCGGGCCGAGACCCCCGCTGGTGACGACGAGAGCGACACCGGCGTCGGCGACGAAGGCCATGGCGGCGGAGAGGTCGGAGGGCCGGTCACCGACGACCAGCAGATGCGCCACCTCGAACCCGAGCTCGCCGAGTTCGCGGGACAGCCACGGGCCGTTTCGGTCGGAGATCGCGCCGGTGAGCAGCTCACTCCCGGTGACGACGACGGCAGCGCGGGGACGATCACCAGCGGACATGGCGGGAACGCTAAAGCACATCAGGACGTGTCGCGGTCCCGGCGTCCCTC
>JBKJPD010000558.1:0-8637 GCA_046595345.1 Pseudonocardia sp. | reverse complement strand
CGGGGTCGCGCTCGTGGTGGGGGCGGCCCGTGCGCTGGTGGTGTCCGGCGCCGGAGCCTGTGAGTTCAGCTCGGCGGAGTTGGCCGCCAGCAGTGCGGCGACGACACCTCCACCGAGGGCCAACGTTGCGACGAGGGCGATCAGTAGGGGCAGCCGGAGCCTGCCCGATCCGTCGGTGGGACGGGGGGGCGGTGCGGCGGGGGGAGCAGGCCGCAGACCCGACGGGCGGGTGTCGGTGGCCGTGATCCCGGCCGCGGCACCCACGGCGAACACGGCCGTGGCGGGCAGACCGGTGATGGAAGCGCCCGGCACAGGAGGATGTCCGGTCGCGACCGCGGCGAGTGCATCCCGCGCCTGGGCCGCCGAGGGCCGGTCGGCCGGGTCGGCGCTGAGCAGCCACGCCAGCACCGCGGTCAGCGGACCGGCCTGCTTGGGAGGATCCACCTCACCGGTGGCGACCTTGTGCAGCAGCGCGTAGGGGTTCTCGTCCAGTCCGAACGGCGGATGGCCCTCCACCGTGGCGTAGAGGGTGGCGCCGAGCGCGAACACGTCCGACGCCGCGGTTGGCACCCGGCCCTGCGCCACCTCGGGCGAGAGGTATGCGGGGGTGCCGGCGATGAGCCCGGTGCGGGTGAGCTGTACGTCGTCCACCGCGTGGGAGACGCCGAAGTCGGTGAGTTTGACGCGCCCGTCCTCGCCGATCAGAACATTGCCGGGCTTGACGTCGCGGTGCACGACACCCGCGAGGTGTGCGGCGGCGAGCCCGTCCGCGACCTGGCGTCCGATGTCGGCCACCGCCAACGGCTCCTGCGGGCCCTTCTCCGCGTTCACTGCCGCGAGCGACTTGGACGGGAGATACTCCATCACCAGCCACGGGCTGTCATCGTGGATGACGACGTCGAACATGCTGATGACGTGGGCGTGCTGCAGGCGAGCGCCGATACGGCCCTCCCGCATGATCCGCTGGCGCGACTCCTCGAGCGCCTCGTGACCGGCCTCGGTGTTCGGGGCGGCGGCGGCGAGCAGTTCCTTGGCCGCCACCGTGCGGTTGAGGAGCTCGTCGGTGGCCCGCCAGACGGCGCCCATGGCGCCCGCCCCGATCCGTTCCTCGAGGCGGTACCTACCGCCGACACGGACGGGGGAATTCTTGGGGGCGCTCAACTCTCTCCCTCACTGCGCTCGGTCGGCGCTTCGCGCGGGCGCCACCGACATGATTCCGGGACCCGCTCAGTACCCGTAAGGGTAGCGAGCGGACCTGGGCGGGTATTCGCCGTGGGCCCTCAGCACCTCTTGTCGACCGCGACGAGCCGGCCCGCCGGTTCGAATCCCTCGGTCGGATGGCCCTCGATGGTGTTGCCACAACCCGATGTCGCCTGCTCGGTGATCACGTGGGTCTCGATGATGTTGATCAGGTTCGGCGAGTTTCCGCGGCTGAGGTCTCGACCACCGTGGTGTCATGTTGCCCGATCACGCGGTGGCGCATGGAGCGGTCGGGCACGCCGCCGCTGTACGGATTCCCGTATCCTCTCCGTCAGCGGTGTCCGTCGAAAGGCGGTCACGCGAACGGGCGGGCAACGTTCTTCTTCCTCGGGAGGACCGGACCCGGCCCGCGCCGACGGTACGCCGACCGAGATCCGCTACGCGCCGGGTTCACCGCGGTCGGCCTGACGCCGGCGGGCCTGACGGGCCTCATCGCGGTGGGTGACCGCGATGGTGCCTCATCGCGGCAAGCCGAGGCGCGCGGCGCAGTCCGGCCAGGAACCGTAGCCGCCACGGTCGTCGCGAACCCGCGACGCCACCGCAATCTGCTGTTCCCGCGTGGCCTGGTGGGCCAGCGGGGCGAACTGCGTACCGCTGTATGCCTTCCACGTGGAGGCGTCGAACTGCAGGCCGCCGAAGTAGCCGTTGCCGGTGTCGATAGCCCAGTTGCCGGTGGACTCGCACTGTGCAAGCCGGTCCCACACCGGGTCGGCCGCCCGCGTTGCGGGCGCAGGCGCCGGTCCGGAAGCAGGCACCGGTCCGGAGGCAGGCACCGGTCCGGAAGCAGGCACCGGTTCGGAAGGACGCGCCGGTTCGGAAGCAGGCACCGGTTCGGAAGGACGCGCCGGTTCGGAAGGACGCGCCGGTTCGGAAGCAGGCACCGGTTCGGAAGCAGGCGCCGGTTCGGAACGACGCGCCGGTTCGGCGGCGGGTTCGTCGAGGTCACGGCCTGCCGCGCCCGTCCTGTCCGGGTCGGACCTCGGATCCGCGGGGGCGTCGAGCGGGTGGGCGGTTGCGCACAAGCCCAGATCAGCCCCGATCACGCCTCCGTCCACCACCCCGGACCTACCGCTCTGGGCGCGAGCCGCAGCTCCGCTGACGTACCGGTCACACCCGGCGACCGAGACGATTCGGACATCGCCTGCGGCGGACATCCCGGTCGTCAGGACCACCGCGCCCAGCACCGCGACGACGGCGACGACGGCGAACACGGGAGCGTGGGCGCTGCGTTCGGGGGGAAGCTCGCCAGTTCTGCGCACAGGACACCTCGGCCCCGCCGACGGCGGGGTGATGGCGGATCACCGGCGGCCGGGACTCCGGACGTTCCGGTCCCGTCGCGACACCTCGTTCCCGGCGCCGGCAACCCTGCGCGGGCGCACCTCTCGGCACCTCCGCTGGGGAAGCGCACGGTAGGCAGGCGAGTGGGTCGGGCGAGGGATAACGGGAGAATCCGCCTCCGCGGTGGATCACGGAGACCGTCGAATACGCAGGTCAGCCCGCGATCGACGAGGTGTCGGCAGCGTTCACGATTGCGACTGCCTCAGCGCTGGATCGACTTCACCTCGAGGAACTCCTCCAGGCCGAAGCGGCCGAGCTCGCGCCCGTTGCCGCTCTGCTTGTAGCCACCGAACGGGGCCATCGGGTTGAACGCGCCCCCGTTGACGTCCACCTGGCCGGTGCGCAGCCGCTTCGCCACGGCCAGCGCGTGCTCCGGCTCGCCGAACACCGCCCCGGCGAGGCCGTAGATCGTGGAGTTCGCGATGGCGACGGCCTGCTCCTCGTCGGCGTAGGGGGTAACCGACAGCACCGGGCCGAAGATCTCCTCCTGCGCGATGGCGGCGTCGGGCGCGACGTCGGCGAAGATCGTCGGCTGGACGTAGGCACCGGGACCGTCCATGGCCGCACCGCTGAAGGCGACGGTGGCGCCGTCGGCCACTCCCCGCTCGATGTAGGCGTTCACGCGCTGCTGCTGGGTGGCTGACGACATCGGCCCGATGCGCGTCGACTCGTCGGTGGGGTCGCCGACCGTGTAACGCGCGGCAGCCGCGGCGACCATCTCGACGATCTCGTCGTGCTTCGCGGCGGGCACGAGCATGCGGGTCCACGCGGTGCAGGTCTGCCCGCCGTTTATCCAGGCGTTGCCCAACCCGACCTTGACGGCCTTCGCCAGGTCGGCGTCGTCGAGGATCACGTTGGCGGACTTCCCGCCCAGTTCCAGCGTCACCCGCTTGACGGTGCCGGCGGCCACCACGGACACGCGCTTGCCGGCGTTGGTGGACCCGGTGAACGACACCATGTCGACGTCGGGGTGCCCTGCGATGGCCTCGCCGACGACGGGGCCGGTGCCGTACACGATGTTGAAGGCGCCAGGCGGGAGCCCGGCCTCAGCGGCCACCTCGGCGAGGATCGCCGCGCTCAGCGGCGCGATCTCGGAGGGCTTGAGCACCACGGTGCAGCCGGCGAGCAACGCGGGCGCGACCTTCGCGACGATCTGGTGCAGCGGGTAGTTCCACGGCGTGATCGCGCCGACGACCCCGACCGGCTCGCGGACGACCAGCGAATTGCCGATCTCCTCGGTCCAGGGGAACGACTCCGCCAGCCCGGCGACACCCGCGGACGTGTAGACGGGCAGGCCCGCCTGCACGGAGCGGGAGAACGTGATGGGTGAGCCCATCTCCGAGGTGACGGCGGCGGCGATGTCCGCGCCGCGGGCCTTGAGCCCCGCGGAGATGCGACGGACCACTGCCGCGCGCTCGGCGACGTCGGTGGTGGACCACCGGGCAAAGGCCGCGCGGGCCGCGGAGACGGCCCGGTCGACGTCGGCGGGGACACCGGCGGGGACGCCGGCGACTATCTCACCGGTGGCGGGGTCGACCACCTCTATCCGCTCACTCCCGCCGGTGGCCCAGGCGCCTGCGATCCAGTGTCCGGGAGGATTCTGCGTCGATGCGGCCATATTCCACATCCTCACACGGACCTGCATCCGGCGGGCGCTGCGGCGAGTGGGTGACGTGAGCATCGACTGCCCCGAATCCGGGGCACCATGGAGCCGGTGACGGTAATCCTGCAGCGGCAATGATCCTGCAGCGGCGATCCTGCAGCGACAGGACCGAACGGAAGGGGACATCGATGCGAATCGCGGACATCCTCGCGGCCAAAGGCCACACGGTGCACACCGTGCTCCCATGGCTGACGGTGGCGGAGGTCGTCGAACGGATGGGCAGCGACGGGGTCGGCGCCCTCGTCGTCTGCAACGAGAAGCACGCGATCCGCGGCATCGTCTCCGAGCGCGACATCGTGCTGGGCCTCGGCCGACACGGCGCCAACGTGCTGACCATGACGGCGGCCGACGTGATGACCCACCAGATCCGCACCTGCGGACCGGACGAGACGGTGGCCTACGCCATGGCCCAGATGACCGTGGGCCGCTACCGCCACCTTCCCGTGGTCGACCGGGGCGATCTGGTCGGCATCGTCAGCATCGGCGACCTGGTGAAGAACCGGGTGCGGGAGATGGAACTGGAGACGGGCGTGCTGCGCGACGTGGTGATCGCCCGTCACTGAGCGGCCGCGCTCAGTCGAACTGCGGGCCCTCTGCCCGGGTGCGCTTCATCTCGAAGAAGTGCGGGTAGTTCGCGAGTAACCGCGCGCCGTCGAAGACCTTTCCGGCGTCCTCGCCGCGTGGGATCCGGGAGAGGACGGGCCCGAAGAACGCGACTCCGTCGATGTGGATGGTGGGGGTGCCGACGTCGAGGCCGACCGGCTCCATGCCGCGGTGGTGGCTCGCGCGCAGTTCGTCGTCGAACGCGGTGCTGGTGGCGGCTTCGGCGAGCTCGGCGGGAAGGTCCAGCTCGGCGAGTGCCTCCTTGATCACCACGTCGAAGTCGTCGTTCTCCCCGTTGTGGATGCGGGTGCCCATCGCGGTGTAGAGCGGCAGCAGGATCTCCTGCCCGTGGGCCCTGGCGGCGGCGATCGCCACGCGCACCGGTCCCCACGCCCTGTCCATCAGCTCGCGGTAGTTCTCGGAGAGGTCGCGGCCCTCGTTGAGCACCGCAAGGCTCATGACGTGCCAGTCGATCTGCACGTTGCGAACCTCGCGGACCTCCAGCATCCAGCGCGAGGTGATCCATGCCCACGGGCACAGTGGGTCGAACCAGAAGTCGACCACGGCGGTACTCGGCGCAGAAGTGCTTGTCACAACAGGGCTCCCATCACGGTTCGAATTTCGATCACTCCGTTGCAACGGGGTGCCACACCCCCGTGTTCCCGGGTCGCGACCATTTCACCGGCAGTCCGCCGTGGCGCATGGTTTGATCGTCAACCAGCACCGACTCACCCCGATCGAGGAGTTCCTACCGCATGGCCCCGCCCAACCTGACCCGCACGGACGCCGAGCGGCGGGCCGCGCTGCTCGATGTCGCCGAATACACGGTCGAGCTCGACCTCACCGACGGTGCAGAAGGAGGTGCTGGAGACAAGCCTGGATCCGCCACCTTCGCCAGCACCACCGTCGTCAGGTTCTCCTGCCGTGAGCCCGGCGCCGACAGCTGGATCGACTTCGTCGGTGCCGACGTCGCCTCGGCCATCCTGAACGGCACCCCGCTCGACGTGTCGGGCTACCGCGAGGACGACGGCATCGCGCTGCCCCGGCTCGCCGAGCACAACGAGCTGCACGTCACGGCCACCGGGCGCTACATGAACACCGGCGAGGGCCTGCACCGCTTCGCCGACCCGGTAGACGGTGCCGTCTACCTCTACTCCCAGTTCGAGACGGCCGACGCCAAGCGCATGTTCGCCTGCTTCGACCAGCCTGACCTCAAGGCGCGCTATGCGATCACCGTGACCGCGCCCGCCGACTGGAAGGTCGTCTCGAACGCCGCCATCGAGGAGACCGGCGACGGTCCAGGTGGCGCGCTACAGCACCGCTTCGCGACCACCGAGATCATCAGCACCTATCTCGTCGCGCTCATCGCAGGCCCGTACGCGTCCTGGCACGACGAACATGTCGACGACGGCGGCACGATCCCGCTCGGCATCTACTGCCGCGCCTCACTCGCCCCCCACATGGACGACGAGCGCCTGTTCACCGAGACGAAACAAGGCTTCGACTTCTACCACCGCAACTTCGGCGTCCGGTACCCGTTCAGCAAGTACGACCAGCTCTTCGTCCCCGAGTTCAACGCGGGCGCGATGGAGAACGCAGGCGCGGTGACCTTCCTGGAGGACTACGTCTTCCGGTCCCGCGTCACGCGGTCGGTCTACGAGCGGCGCGCCGAGACGGTGTTGCACGAGATGGCGCACATGTGGTTCGGCGACCTCGTCACGATGAGGTGGTGGGACGACCTGTGGCTGAACGAGTCCTTCGCCACCTGGGCGAGCGTGCTGTGCATGGCCGACGCCACCGAGTACACCGAGGCGTGGACGACGTTCGCGAACCTCGAGAAGAGTTGGGCCTATCGCCAGGACCAGCTCCCCTCGACCCATCCGATCGCGGCGGACATCCCCGACCTGCAGGCCGTCGAGGTCAACTTCGACGGCATCACCTACGCCAAGGGCGCGTCGGTACTCAAGCAGCTCGTGGCCTACGTCGGACTCGAGCCGTTCCTGGCCGGGCTGCGCAGCTACTTCGCCGCGCACGCGTGGGGCAACGCCACCTTCGGCGATCTGCTCGGAGCGCTGGAGGAGGCGAGCGGCCGCGATCTGTCGGGCTGGGGCGAGCAGTGGCTCAAGACCACGGGCCTCAACCTGCTGCGGCCCTCCTTCGAGATCGACACTGACGGCGCGTTCACCCGGTTCGAGGTGGTGCAGGGCGGCGCCCGCCCGGGAGCCGGTGAGCTGCGGACGCACCGGATCGCGGTCGGCGTCTACGACGATGACCCTGCCGATCCCACTGGGGGCAAGCTTGTGCGCACCCACCGGGTCGAGGTGGACGTGGAAGGTGAGCGCACCTCCGTTCCCGCACTGGTCGGGGTGCCCCGCGGCAAGCTCGTCCTCGTCAACGACGACGACCTGACCTATTGCGCGTTGCGCCTCGATCCCGTGTCGCTCGCCACCCTCGTCGAGCGGATCGGCGACATCGCCGAACCGCTGCCCCGCACCCTGTGCTGGTCGGCGGCATGGGAGATGACGCGTGAGGCCGAGCTCAGGGCACGTGACTTCGCCACGCTCATCGCGGGCGGGTTCGGGGCGGAGTCCGAGATCGGCGTGGTCCAGCGGCTGCTTCTGCAGGCCCAGACCGCGATCAACGCCTACGCCGACGAGCAGTGGGCCGCCGAACGCGGCTGGCCGATGCTCGTCGACCAGCTGCGGTTCCGCCTCGACACCGCTCCGGCCGGCTCCGACGCACAGCTCGCCGTGGTCAACTCCCTGGCCGGGAGCGTGCTGCCGGCAGCTGTACTGGAGCGGATGCGCGGCTGGCTGCTGGATGTCGAGGTGCCCGCGGGGCTCACGGTCGACACCGACCTGCGCTGGCGGCTGCTGCACGCGCTCGTCGCGCACGGCGCAGCGTCGGAGACCGAGATCGACGAGGAACTGCAGCGCGATCCGACGTCCACGGGTCAGCGGCAGGCGGAACGGGCCAGGGCGCTGATTCCCACTCCGGAGTCCAAGGAGCGCGCCTGGCAGCGCGCTGTGCACGACGACGAGCTGCCCAACGCGGTGCAGGAGGCCGTCATCAGCGGCTTCAGCCACCCGACCCAGCGCGGCCTGCTCGGCGGATACGTCGACCGCTACTTCGCCGAGGTCTCCGACGTGTGGGCACGGCGCACCAGCGAGCGGGCGCAGTCCGTGGTGATCGGGCTGTTCCCGTCGTGGGCGGTGGACAAGTCGACGGTGGAGGCAGCGGACGCCTGGCTCAGCGACGACACGCGCCCGCCTGCATTGCGCAGGCTGGTCAGCGAGGGCAGGGCGGGCATCGTCCGGGCACTGGCGGCCCGGGAGTTCGACCGCTCGTGATGGGGAGTACTGATCCCTCCAATGAGTGACAAGAATTAGACGCGATCGGGCGTACTGCTGCACCCTCGGTAACGGATGCGAGGGGGACCCCGACTGCAGAGGAGTACCGTCACCAGCCGGCAGGGGGGTTTGCTGATGATTCGCCCGGGCTCTCCGAGTGGGCCGCCTACCGGAACTGCAGTGTTCGAGCGGCCCACCGGTGTGAGCCCGGTGGCCGATCGGTTCGTGTTGCGCATCGCCACCGAGCCCTCCGCGCCGCTCACAGCCGCCATCGTCGGCCCGGGCGGCACGGGGAAGTCGATGGTCCTGGACGCGATCGCCAGGGAGTACGCGGCCGCCGGTGTCGAGGTCGTCCGCGGTGGGGCGGACAACCCGACCCCGTACGCCCGGCTGAACCCGACGGTGGCGGTTCTCATCGACGAC
>JBKJPD010000490.1:0-7269 GCA_046595345.1 Pseudonocardia sp. | reverse complement strand
TGTCGATTCTGGTGACCCACTCCAGCAGCTGGACACCGCCGACCTGGGCGATGATCCCGACCAGGCCGAAGATCAGCGAGGAGAGCAGGCCCTGCACGAGTTGCCCGGACGACACGTAGATCGCCGTCACGACGATGAATGCCATGCTCACCATGCCCGAGGCGGTGATGACGACGGCGTTGGGTCGCCCCTCCCGGACCATCACATTGAGTTTGCCCGGCGTGCTGAGGTCCACCGCGTAGAAGCCCAGCAGCATCAACAGCACACCGAGCACGGCGTAGAGCAGGATCGCACCGATCCCGACGCCGATCACGGAGAAGAAGCCCGGGTTGATCAGGGCGAGGTTCACGTCGAGCCTCCAGGGGAGCTTTCGGGGATTCGGTGGGGAACGAACGCTGCACCGTCGTCGGTCACGAGCCCGACGGTCTCGCGGATACCCAGGCCTGCCGCGGTGTCCCCGACCACCCAGGCACCCAGGGCGGGACGGTAGCCGTCGAACTCGGGCAACGGCGCGAACAGTTGGTAGACATAGCCCTCCTCGCCGTACACACCGCCCGTCTGGTGCTCGGAACCGGGCGAGACGATGGAGATGTTGGCGCCCTCGCGGCCCAGGCGCGGCTTGCGGACGTACTCGGTGAGCAGGCCGGGCTGGTCGAGGAACGCGGGCAGCAGGTTGGGATGGCCGGGGTACATCTCCCACAGCACCGCGAGCAGCGCCTTGTTCGACAGGATCGACTTCCACAGCGGCTCGATCCACAGCGTCTCGGGAAGGCCGCGCAGCACGTGCTTGCCGAAGTCGTCGGAGAGCATCCACTCCCAGGGATAGAGCTTGAACACCGCCGCCATCGGTGCTTCCTCGAGATCGACGAAGCGGTCGAGCGTGGCGTCCCAGCCGATGTCCTCGATCGAGAGGCCCACGGTGTTGAGCCCGGCCTCGGCGGCGGTCTCCTGCAGGTAGCCGACGGTGACGTGGTCCTCACCGCTGGGATCGCCCGCGGACCAGGTGAAGTACACGTCGTCGGACGGCATCCGCGCCTTGATCAGGGCCCAGCGCTCCACCAGCTTCTCGTGCAGGGAGTTCCACTGGTCGTCGCCGGGGTGGGTGTCCTTGAGCCAGTTCCACTGCAGGATCGACGCCTCGAGCAGCGTGGTGGGCGTGTCGGCGTTGTACTCCAGCATCTTCGCCGGGCCGCCACCGTCGTAGCGCAGATCGAAGCGGCCGTAGACGTGCGGATCGCTGCGCCGCCACGACGCCGCCACGCCCTCCCACGCGAACTCGGGGATGGCGAAATCGCGGAACCGCTCGGTCGTGACGACGTGGTCGACCGCGGCCAGACACATCGAGTGCAGCACCTCGACGTCCGCCTCGAGCGAGAGGATCTCGTCCATCGCGAAGACGTAGTGCGCCGACTCGTCCCAGTACGGACGCGCCGCGCCACCCGCGCCGCGAGCAGGCGTGCCGTAGACCAGGCCCTGCTCCCGAACCGTCTGCTCCCAGCCCGGACGGGGTTTCCCGGTGTGTCGTTCCACGTCTAGCTCCCGCTGCTCGAACCGCTGCCCGACGAACCCAGCCCACCGCGCGACACCGAGCCGCTGTTCGATGTGCCCGCGACGGTCTTGCCCGACGGGGTACTCACGCGGACGCCGTCGCGCGGCACGGTGGTGGTGCCGCCGGACACCGGCTGGCCGATGCCGCCGCTGCCGCCGTAGTTGTAGTGGTACTGCCGCCCACCACCGCCGATGAAGATCGGGAAGAAGCCTCCGCCGCCGCCGTAGTGCGTGGTGTTCGCGGCAGGGGTGACGCAGTTGGAATCGTCGACGACGAGGCCGCCGGGGTCCACGCACTGGGCCTGGACGTCCTCGTCGGGCTGCGCCATCGCGTAGCCGATGGCGATCACCGCGACAAGCCCCACGGTGACGCTGGACCCGATCAGGATCCGCTTGCGCTGCCTGGCCGACCGCTCGTCGGCCTGCTCCTGCAGCCGGTCGGCCTCCTCCTGCCGGCGGCGGGTGACCCGCTCACGGGCCTTGCGCTCGCCCAGTGTCGGCTCCCGCGGCGTGGTCGATCCGTCCTGGAAGCGCATATTCCCGGGAGCGGGCCGGTCGTCCCCAGCGGCGCCGTTGTCCGGGTCGTTGCCCGGGCCGTTGTCCGTCATCGAAACCCCCTCGACCGCGCCCACCCTGCCGTTCGCAGGTCCACCCGCGCGGAACCGTACCGGCCCGGCCAACGGGACGCCTCGCGCAACCGGAGCCGACGTTCGCAGCACCATGACGACCGATGGTCGCGCAGTCAGCGCCACAGCACCGGGATGACCGCCAGGTAACGGCATGATGACGGTCGTCATGAGTCGACTCCCCACAGCAGACCGGTCCCGCACCAGCCGCAACGACGACCGCTCCCCGCATCCGTCGCCCAGCAGCTCCCCCTCCGGTGCCGGCCGCTCCACCGTCAATCCCACCCGTCGTGTCGCCATGGGCGTCCTCGTCGGGGCGTTGACGATGCTCGGAGTCGCCACGCTCGATACGTTCGCCGGGGCGGAGGTGCCCGTACTCGCGACGATCGCGGCACTCCCCGCACCGCCCGACGAACCCGAGGTCATCGAGGTGGCCGCGCCGCCGTCCACACCCGGCACCTGCCTGAACTGGACCCGCGCCGACGCCGCCGACGCCGCCGTCATCGACTGCGCGCAGCCGCACCTCTTCGAGCAGGCAGGCTCGGTGGCGCTCGCCGATCAGCCGACGCTGCCCGACGATCGGAAGTGGCGCCAGCTCGTCAACGAGCGGTGCGCGCCGGTGGTAGTCACCTACATGGGCGGCAAGTTCGATGCCGACGGGCGCTACCGGGTCGGTGCGCTCAAGCCCTCGGGCACGAAGTGGGCCCAGGGCGACCGCGAGCTGCGGTGCGGCCTGCAGAGCGCCTCGCGCTCGGGGGCGCTCTACTCCATGGTCGGGCGGGCCGCCGACAACGACCAGTCCGCGGTGCACGAAGCGGGCACGTGCCTCGCCATCGACGGCCGCACCATCGGCGACCCCGTCGACTGCAAGGGGCCGCACGCCGTGGAGACCGTCGGGGTCGTCGACCTCACCGAGAAGTTCCCCGACACGTTCCCGAAGGTGTCCGACCAGGACGCGTTCCTGCAGCCGGAGTGCGGGCGGATCGCCGCCGAGTACGCGGGCGGCGCCAACGTCATCACATCGAAGAAGCTCACCGTCTACTGGGACAACCTCACCGAGGGGTCCTGGAACGCCGGTACCCGCAAGGTCAACTGCAACCTCGCCGCCCTGCTACCCGACCGCAGCGGCTTCGCCCCGGTCACCGGCCCGGTGCGTGGCGACGTCGTCGTGGGCGAGACCGTCGCGCCGCCGGCGTCCGGTAGCCCCGAGCCCGGCGTCCCGGCCCCCAGCACCACCGCACCCGCAGCACCCACCGCCGACAGCGCCCCCCCGGCCAACCCCACGCCGGGAACCACCCCGTCCGGCGAACTGCCGCCGGGTCCCGGCCTCCCCCCGCTGGAACAGCCGGTCATCGATTCGGTCCTCCCACTGCCCGGCACGTGACGGCCGCCGGGATGCGGATGCCCCGGCGGCAGTTCGAGGAGCTCGTCGCCGACGCCCTGGACACGATCCCACCGGAGCTGACCGCGGCGATGGACAACGTCGTGGTACTCGTCGAGGGCCACAATCCCGAGGACCCCGACCTGCTGGGGCTGTACGAGGGCATCGCGCTCACCGAGCGCAGCGCGTCCTACGGCGGCGTCCTGCCCGACCGGATCACCGTCTACCAGGACGCGATCCTGGGGATGTGCGCTGACACCGATGAGGTGGTGCGGGAAGTCGCGATCACCGTGGTGCACGAGGTGGCCCACCACTTCGGCATCGACGAGGACACCCTCCACGAGCTCGGCTGGGGCTGAGCCGCCTCACGATCGTCGCGCGAGATGCGTGCCGTTGATCGGACAACGCTGACGCCCATTTCGCGACGCTCCCCGGCTCGATCAGATCGCGCCGCCACCCGCCGTCACGTCGCCTGTCACCGGGTGTGTCTCGTCCCAGTGCTCCAGCGTCCACCCGGTGGCCGAGGCGGGGTCGGCGCGCAGGATCACCAGACCGGTGTTGGGCACGTACCGCGTCTCCTCGATGCCGTCCACCAGCGCGGCGGCCACGAGCCGGATCGCGGCCCCGTGGCTCGCCAGCACCACGGTGCCCGTGGCCCGCGCGGTGATCGCCGCAACCACCGGTAGAAAGCGTGACCGCAGTTCGCGGCCCGACTCTCCGCCGGGCATGCGGGCGTCGAGATCGCCGCACCGCCACGCCTCGTAGGCGACTTCGAACAGTTCGCGCGCGGGAAGGTCGGACCGGCCCTCCAGGTCGCCGACGAAAATTTCCTGCACCCCGTCGACGACGGCCACCTCGAGCCCGTGGGCGGCGGCCACCGGTTCGGCGGTCTGCCGGGCGCGCGTCGCGTGGGAGGCGTACACGCCCGTGACGGTGCCGCCGGCGAGCCGTTCCGCCAGCACCGCGACCTGCGCCAGGCCACACTCGTTGAGGGGAGCGCCGGGCGGCAGCGAGTCCAACCGGCGATTGACGTTCGAATCGGTCTGGCCGTGGCGGACCAGCACCAGCCGGACGCTCACGCGACGCTCCCGGCCCGCAGCGCGGCCAGCCACTGCTCGGCGGCGGCCCACTCCTGGTCGGTGGCCCTGCGCTGCTCGGCGGCCCTGCACTGCTCGGCGGCCCTGTCCTGCCCGGTGTCACCGTCCTGTGGCGGCGGTGCGGGATCTCCGCGGCCGTTGTCGGCGCGGGGGTAGGAACCCAGGAACCGGACGCGGTCGCAGCGCCGGTGCAACGCGGCCAGCGCCTCCCCCATCGCGGCCTCGGCGACGTGTCCGGTGCAGTCGAGATGGAACCAGTACTCGGCGTGCCGGTCCTTGATCGGGCGCGACTCGATGCGCGTCAGGTCGATCCCGCGCATGGTGAGCTCGGTGAGCAGGCCCAGCAGCGCGCCCGGTCGGTTCTGGGTGGTGGCGGCCAGCGTCGTGCGGTCGTGTCCGGTCGGGGCGGGCGGGAGCCCGGGCCGGGCGACGAGCGCGAACCGGGTGACCGCGCCGGGATTGTCGGCGATGTCGTCGGCCAGCACCTCAAGCCCGTGCTGCTCGGCGGCCAGCGGGGCGGCGACGGCTGCGTCGAGTTCCCCGCGAGCCACCGCAGCGGCCGCCTCCGCCGTGGAGGTGGCCGGCAGCACCTGCGCGTCGGGCAGGTGGGCGGCCAGCCAACCACGGGTCTGCGCGATCCCGTGCGTGTGCGAGGCGACAGTGCGGACGTCGGCCGCGCGCGTCCCCGGCCGGACCATCAGCGCGAATCGAACGGCCAGCAGCGCCTCCCGGACGATCACGAGGGGCGGGTCGGCGACGAGGCCGTCCAGCACCGCCGGCACGGCCCCCTCCACGGTGTTCTCGATCGGGACGCAACCGGCGTCCACCGATCCGTCACGGACCGCGGTCAGCACGGCGGGGCTGCCGGCGCAGGAGACGAGCTCGGCGCCGGACGCCTCCGGTAGCGAGCGCAGCGCCTGCTCGGTGAAGGTGGCGTGCGGTCCCAGGAAGGCAAGTCGGAGCACGTAGACGGACTCTAGTGCGCGTCCGTTCAGGCGATCAGGCCGAGCCCGGCCAGCTGCGCGATCGGTACCGGCTCCGGATCGGCGCCGCAGCGGGACAGCAGCCCGCGCACGCCCGTGACCGCCTGTTCCGAGAGCCCGACCAGTTCCGCGGCCAGCGCGGTGCCGTCGCTGCACTCCAGCGCGCCGCGCACGTCGGCCCCCGCCACCGCGCGCGACACGGCGAGCAGCAGGTTGAGCATGCCGTGCTGTGCGGGCAGCGGTCCCGCGGCGGTGCGGACGACCCCGCGCAGCCCCGATGTCGTGAATCCGCGGCCCAGGTCGACGACGACCCGGACGAAGGCAACGACGTCATCGACCGTAGGAACGTCGGACGCGCGGGCGCCGCCGCAGCGCAGCTTGGGCGCGCATCCGTGGGCGGCGACCCGGCGCACGGCCTCGAGCCAGGCCACGGTGCCGTCGGCGTCCACGCCCTGCGGCCGCAACGGCTCGACGACCGCGACGACGTCCTCGGGCACGAACTCTGCCACCCGTTCCAGCCAGACCGCGTCGACGTCGGGGGGCGCGATGGTCTCGATGGTGCGCGCGGTGAGCAGGCTCGCCCGCGAGAACACGGTGGACAGCGCCTTGGGCACCGCCCCCAGCCCGGTGTCGACGACCAGCGAGACATCGACCGGGCGCGACGGCACCGACCGCGCCAGCTCCGCTACGAGCATGGGCAACCGCGAGAGGGGGCAGACGAGCTGCCCGACGAGCCCGCCGTAGCGGTCGTCGCGGGCGCTGAGATAGCGCGCGACGACCGCGTCCATGCCCAACGCGATGGCCTTCGGCTGCAGGAGGCTGGTGTCGTCGACGAAATGGGCGAACAGCGGAGGGATGACCCTGGGGTCCGCGCCGGCCGTCGTCACAACTCTAAACGGTAACGGTTGGCCTCACACCGCTCCAAAGCGGCTGCTGGGACGCGGTGCGCTGGACAGCGTCGGCACTGCGATATAGCTTAGCCTCACCTTACTTGGAGGTGACTTCGTTGGGTTCAACGCGCCTGCGTCGACCGCCCGCTCCCACCGCTGCCGAACGTGCCCGCAGCATCGTCGCGCGCGGTGGCACCGCATCGCTGGTCGGCACCGGCGCCCCACCGGCCAACCCCCTGGTACACCACGTCCGGGCCGACGGTTCCGCCGTGCTGCTGCTCGACGACGCCGAACCCGTGCTCGACCGGATCCGCCGGGCCGGGGACGTCGAGTTCGACGCGATGCTGGAGGTCACCGACTACGCGCCGGTCGACCTGCGGGAGCCGGTGCGCGGCCTGCTCTGGATCACCGGACGGGTCCGGCTGCCGGACTCCGACGAGGCCCGCAGCCTCGCGCTCCAGATCGCCGACGGGAACCCCGACGAGGACCTCCTGCGTCTGGACCACGGCGCAACGCTGGTGCGGCTCGACGCGGGGCAGGTCGTGCTCTCCGACGCCGACGGCACCGCGGCCCTGGGGCCCATCGAGATCGCCGGTGCCCGGCCGGATCCGTTCTGCGGATACGAGTGGCTCTGGCTCTCACACCTTGAGCAGGCTCACCCCGAGGTGTTCCCGACTTTCGCCCGATACCTGCCGCCGGGCCTTCGCGACGACCCCAGCGCCCGTATCCGCCCACTCGGCATCG
>JBKJPD010000477.1:0-19606 GCA_046595345.1 Pseudonocardia sp. | reverse complement strand
CGCGCCGGCACGGGGGCCGGGCCTGCTGCGTGCGCGCCCTCGTCCCAGCTGACGTCGGCGGGCAGTACGAGCGTGGCCACCTGCCCGATCCGGGCCGCGGCGACGGCCGCGGCAGCGTCTGCGCCGACGTCGGGTGCAGCCGCGCTGCGCCGTTGCCAGCCCGACACCGATCCTGCGATGGCGGCGATATCGGACTGCAGCGGGGCGTCGTACTCGATGTGGTCGGTCGCGTGGTCGCCGACCACGTTGACCACCGGCGTGCCCGCCCGGCGCGCGTTGTGCAGGTTGGCGAGCCCGTTGGCCAGGCCCGGCCCCAGATGGAGCAGCGTGGCGGCAGGTTTGTCCGCCATCCGGGCGTATCCGTCGGCGGCCCCGGTGGCGACGCCCTCGAACAGCGTCAGGACCGCCCGCATCTGCGGCACCCCGTCGAGTGCGGCGACGAAATGCATCTCCGACGTGCCGGGGTTCGCGAAACAGACGTCCACCCCGCTCGTGATGAGGGAGTGCAGGAGCGCGTGCGCCCCGTTCATCGTGTCGCGGGGGTCCGGATCTGGACGGATGTGGTGGGGGACTTCACCAGCGTCTGCAGCACCACGCAGTAGCGCTCGGTCAGCTTGGTCAGCGTCGCGATCTGTTCGGCGTCGGCGGTGGTGTCGAGGTCGAAGGTCAGCCGGATGTCGCGGAACCCCACCGGGGCCTCCTTGTCGACACCCAGCGTGCCGCGGAAGTCCAGGTCGCCCTCGGCGTGCACGGAGCCCGCGACCTCCAGACCCAGCGTCGTGGCTACCGCGCGAAGCGTGACGCCCGCGCAGGCGACGAGCGCCTCCAGCAGCATGTCGCCCGAGCACAGCTGGGTGCCGTCGCCGCCGGTGGCGGGATGCAGACCGGCCTCGGCCAGCGTGGTGGCGGTGCGGACCCGGCACGCGATGCCGCTGCCGTCGAGCTCACCCTCGGCCTTCAGCGTGATCAGCGCGGCTGCCGGGTCGTCCTTGTACCGGGCCTTCAGGGGCCCCTGCATCTCTTTGAGCGCGGCTGCATCGATCTTGCCGGCGGCTGGGTCGATCGACTTCGATTCCATGGTGCCATCGTGCCTGGCGGTCGCCCCGCGTGCACCCACCGGGTGCAGCGGTGCGGCAGTAAGGTCGTCACCGTGGCCGACGCCGCCCCGCCCCAGGCCTCCGATCGAGTCCTCACCGTCCCGAACCTGCTCAGCCTGCTCCGCCTCGCCGGGGTGCCGCTGTTCCTGTGGCTGCTGCTCGGGGCCCGCGAGGACGGGTGGGCGATCGTCGTGCTGGCCGTCGGCGGGTTCACCGACTGGCTCGACGGGAAGCTGGCGCGGCTGCTCGGCCAGTTCAGCAGGCTCGGGGCGTTCCTCGACCCGGCCGTCGACCGGCTCTACATCCTCGCGGCTCTCGTGGCGCTGGGCGTGCGGGGGATCGTGCCGTGGTGGGCGGTGGGGGTGCTGGTGGCGCGGGACCTGGTGCTCGCCGGCTGCCTGCCGGTGCTGCGCCATCGCGGCTACGGGCCCCCTGCCGTCATCTACCTCGGCAAGGCTGCCACGTTCCTGCTCCTGTACGCGTTCCCACTGCTGCTGCTCGGGCAGGCCACCGGCTGGGCCGCCGAGCTCGCCCGGCCGCTGGGCTATGCCTTCGCGGCCTGGGGCACCGCGCTCTACCTCTACTCAGGTGGGTTGTACCTGGCGCAGTTCGCCCTCGCGCTGCGGACGCCGGCTCCCGGGCGCTAGCGGGCCAGCAGTTCGCCGAGGTGCCGGTCGATCTGCTGCATGAACGTGGGTGCCACGCCGAACAGACCCAGGTGGCCCAGGACGTCGTCGACCACCCGCAGTTCGCTGTTCGCGATGTGCGCCTGCTCGGCCTCGTGGTCGCGCACGGGGAAGAACATGTCCTCGCTGATCGGGAGCACGAAGGTCGTCGCGGTGATGCGGCCCAGCGCCGCGGCGAGATCGCCGCCGGTGTGCCGGGCGACGTCGCCGCGCTGCCACTTCCACGCCATGCACAGCAGATCGTTGGGGTCCATCGCGGTGAAGTAGGGCTCCAGGAAACCGGCGAGGAACGCCTCCTTCGACTCGAACTCGAGCGCCCGCCAGACCTCCTGCTTCCAGAACTCCGTCGAGAAGCCCATGACAGCCCAGATCCCGGCGTGGCGGGTGAGGCCGGCGATCACGTCGGCGTTCGTCTTGTACTCGCCGTCGGCGAATCCGGGATCCGACGTGATCGCCTCCACCAGCGCCTTCGTGTACAGGAAATCGTGCGGCGTGTTCTGCGCGGTGCCGGCGATGGGGGCGGCCCGCAGCACCTTGTCCGGGAATCGCACGGCCCACTCGTAGGTCTGCTGAGCGCCCATCGAGCCGCCCACCACCAGTTGCAGCGTCTCGATCCCGAAGTGCTCGCGCAGCAGCCGTTCCTGTGCCACGACGTCGTCGCCGATGCGGACCTTCGGGAAGTTCGACATCGCGATCTCGTCGGGCGCATTGTGTGGTGACGTCGAGAGCCCGGAACCGATCTGGTCGATCACCACGATGAAGTAGCGCTCGGGGTTCAAGGCATGGTCCGGGCCGATGTAGACGTCACGGAAGATCTGGTGGGTGCCTGAGTACCAGGTGGTCACCAGGATGGCGTTGTCGCGTGCCTCGTTGAGCGTCCCGAACGTCGCGACGGCGAGTTGGCAGTCCGCGATCGAACCGCCCTCCTCCAGATCGAGGCGCCCGATGCCGACCACGTCGTAGTCGCCGTGGAACTCGTGCGAGTAGAACGGGTTGTCGATCATGCGGAGACACCTTCCTCGGAGATCGTGAATCCTTCGTAGTCGTTCGCGACGACCTCGTCGCACTTCGCCCGGTACGGCCCGACGAAGTCGAGGCTGGGCATGAACACGCGCGGCTTGCCGGGGATGTTGGCGCCCATGTACCAGGTGTCGGCCTGCTGGAACAGCGTCGGAGCCACGGCGTCCTGGCAGTGCTGCACCCAGGCGTCCTCGGCCTCGCGGGTGGGCTCGATGGTCACGGCGCCTCGTTCGCGCAGGTCGCTGATGATTCGGGCCACGAGGTCGACGTGCTGCTCGATCGAGACCGGCATGTTCGACAGCACCGACGGGCTCTGCGGCCCGGTGATGGTGAACAGGTTGGGGAAACCGGCACTGGTCAGCCCCAGGTAGGTGCGGGGCCCCTCGGCCCACTTGTCGCGCAGCAGTTCCCCGCCACGGCCCTGGAAATCGATCTTGTTCATCGGTCCGGTCATGGCGTCGAAGCCGGTGGCATAGACGATGGCGTCGAACGCGTGCTCGGCCCCGCTCTCCAGCGTCACGCCGGTCGGGGTGATCCCGGCGATCGGGTCGGACTTCACGTCGACGAGGTGCACGTGGGGTTCGTTGAACGTCTCGAAGTAGCCGGAGTCGAGCGGGTTGCGCTTGACGCCGAACGGATAGCCCTTCGGGATCAGCAGCTCCGCGGTCTCGGGGTCCGTCACCTTCTCGCGGATCCGGTCGTGCAGGAAGTTGCGCACCTTGGCGTTGGCCTCGTCGACGTAGAACATGTCGACGTAACTGCCGAGCCAGATTCCGAATCCGCCCTCGTCCCAACGGGGTTTGAGCGTCGCGTAGATCTCCTCGTCGGTGGACTCCGCCGCCCCCTTCTCCAGAACGTTGAGCTCGAAACCGAAGTACGAGTTCTGGATGCGTTCCCGGATTCCGGCGTAGTCCCCGATCCGGGCCTTCTTCACGTCATCGGGAACCGGGCCGTTGTTGGCCGGGATGATGTAGTTGGCGGTGCGTTGGAAGACCGTGAGGTCCGACGCCTCCTTCGCGATCAGCGGGATGGCCTGCACGGCGCTCGCGCCGGTACCGATGACACCGACGCGCCGGCCGGTGAAGTCCACGCCCTCATGCGGCCAGAGACCCGTGTGGAAGGTGTCACCCAGGAACGAGTCGATCCCGGGGAAAGGCGGCGTGTTCGACGACGACAGCGCGCCGACAGCGGTGATGAGGTAGCGGGCCACGACGGTCTCGCCGGTGTCGGTGGTGACCGCCCACGTGTTCGCGGCCTCGTCGAAGGTGGCGCCGAGGACTCGGGTGTCGAACGTGATGTCGCGGGTGAGGTCGAAGCGTTCCGCCACGTGTTCGAGGTAGGCGCGGATCTCGTGCTGCTCCGGGTAGCGCTCGCTCCACTCCCACTCGCGCCACAGGTCCTCGTCGAAGGTGAAGCCGTACACGTAGCTGTCGGAGTCACTGCGGGCGCCGGGATAACGGTTCCAGTACCAGGTGCCGCCGACGCCACCCCCGGCCTCGAACACCCGGACCGTCAGGCCCATGTCGTCGCGCAGCTTATGAAGCATGTAGAGGCCGGAGAATCCGGCCCCGATCACGACCGCGTCCACGGTCCCGGTGTCGTCCGCCATGAGGCCCACTCCCCGCTCTCGATGTGCCGGGCACCTTGCCTCGCATCCACCGGCCGTGGCTTGAACAGCGGGTTCTCGCCGTAGAAGGAACTTGCGCGGTTGGGCCGAACGCGGGCCCGGAGACCGCACACCGCACCTACCCTGGGCGGACATCCCGTCAGCGCGGACGCGGAGGTTCACAGATGGCCGCAGAATTCGTCGTCCCGGACCAGCTCACGAACTGGGTACCGGGCCGCCTCACGGTGCGCAGCCCCGAGAACGGCTGGGACGGCGTGTCGGTGCGGGGCTACCGCTACCAGGCGTCGGACGTCGAGGTGCCCGCCCTACGCGACTACGTCGTCGTCGCCTACCGGCGGGGCCGCACGTCGATGCGCCGGCGCATCGACGGGCAGTGGCTCAGCGAGTCGCTCGGCCCCGGTGACGTCTCACTGCTCACCCGCGCCACGGCGTCGCACTGGGTATGGCCCGACGACATCGAGGTCGTCCACATCTACCTCAGCCCGGACGAGCTCGCGGCCACCTGCCGTCAGATGTACGAGCGCGACGTGCAGGAGGTGGAGCTGCACGACACCATCAAGGCCGGCGACCCCGCGATCCACCACACCGCCATGCAGATCGCCCGCGAGGCCGGGCGGGGCGCCGCCGGCAGCAAGCTGATGGTCGACTCGCTGTCCTGCCAACTCGCCGTGCACATCCTGCGCCGCCACGCGCACGTACTCTTCCGCGAGACCACGGGCACGGACGGCCTGACGTTCCGGCAGGAGCGTGCGGTCCGCGACTACATCCACCAGCATCTCGGTGAGACCATCTCGCTCGACGACCTGGCGTCCGAGATCGGCCTGAGCCGCTTCCACTTCGCCCGCCGGTTCCGGGCGACCACGGGCACACCGCCCCACCAGTTCCTGCTCGGGAAACGCGTGGAGCGGGCCCGGACGCTGCTGGAGCGCACCGAATCGCCGCTGCTCGACATCGCGTGCGCCTGCGGTTTCGCCGACCAGAGCCACCTGACGCGCGAGTTCAAGAAGCGCGTCGGGGTGACGCCGGGCCGCTACCGGTCCCGAAGCCGCTAGCCCGCGGGCCGGTGACCCGTGGCGGGCCGCCGGCCCCGACGAGGCCGTCAGGGAGATCTTCGCCGGGGCAACCTCGCCAAGCATCCCGGAAGTGCGTGTGTCGGTGGGCGACGCGCGTCAGGCCTGGGCACTGACCGCCACCGGGTCATCGGAGTCGACCGGGTCGCCTGGTGTCATCGGGTTGAGATTCGCCAGCAACCGCTGCCGGGCGAGACGTTCGATGTGCTCCTCCAACGCGGCGGCTGGTACGCCCCGCAGGTCGCGGCGGCAGCGCATGACGACCCGGCTGATGGTGGGCAGGTCGACCTCGGCGCCGAATTGGGCCATCAGCCGCTCGGCGACATCCGCGAGGCAGTACTCGTCCTCGACGTCGGTATCCCTGGTTGCTGATCGTGGAGCCCTGTTCATCACCATGAGGAGTCCTGGTTCTCGCGCCGCCGGGATTGCCGGTCCGTCACAAATCCGTCCACCGGATGCCCGCGTTCGGGTCTGCGCAA
Organism: Pseudonocardia sp.; assembly: GCA_046595345.1. Classification (GTDB taxonomy): domain Bacteria; phylum Actinomycetota; class Actinomycetes; order Mycobacteriales; family Pseudonocardiaceae; genus Pseudonocardia. The sequence goes on along the minus strand of JBKJPD010000477.1, from coordinate 13,627 downwards.
ACGGGACGGGTGACGGACATGAGAAATCCCCGCCGGTCGATGCGGCTGGTCACGGTCGGGACGGCTGTCGCCCAGGCGAGGAAGCCCTGCTGAAGAAGACGGCCTGGGTGATGCGCGGGATGGCCTCGCCGCCGACCGGGACGCCCAGGACCCCGGCGCGCTGCCCCGCCGACCCCGCGCTCTTCGCCGGTGATCCGGGCCATGGACTCGATGACCCGGTCCGGTGGGAAGACGATCTTGCGAAGGCGAACATGCGCGCGGCGCGACTCGCCACGACCTTCCTCTGGGATCTCACCTGGCATGGGCTGCCGAGCCGTCGGCCCGGTCGTCGCGCCCTGGCGCCGGGACCACCTTCCCCTGCACATGGAACACCTGCCTGAGCGCTTCGGGCTGCTGGTCATCCTGGTGCTACGGACATCTGTCGTTGACCCTCGGGATCGCCATGACGGGGGGCGGCGTCGAGGATCTCGTGCTGCATCCTGAGGCGGTGCTGCCCTCGCCCGGCGGCTGGACACCGGGCAGGACTCCGAACTCCTGCTCGTCGGCGGGTTGGCGCTCGTGTGCCTCGCCCTCGCCGCGCAGGGAACAACTCACGTCGGCGCTGGAATAGCTGGTCAGCTCGCCCACCCCCGGAACGTCGATGGTCAGATGCCTCAGGTGACGTACTGCCGAGGACCGACTTTGGGTCACCGACAGGCTCGTCCATCCAGGTCCCAGCACGAAACCCGACCCCGCTACCGCGAACCACCCAAGGCCAAGATCACGCTGCGGGGGAACATCCCGGTAGTATCCGCTCCGTGATTCCCGAGGACCTGCGCTACACCGACGCCCACGAGTGGGTGCGCGAGCTGGGGGACGGGGTGGTGCGGATCGGCATCACCGACCATGCCCAGTCCCAGCTCGGCGACGTCGTATTCGTCCAGCTCCCAGCCGTCGGCGACAGCATCGCTGCCGGGGCCGCGGTCGGCGAGGTCGAGTCCACCAAGTCCGTCTCGGACCTGTTCGCGCCCGTCTCGGGCACGGTGGTGGCCGTCAACGAGGCGCTGCAGGACAGCCCCGAGCTGATCAACTCCGGTCCCTACGAGTCCGGTTGGATGATTGATATCAAGCTGGCAGCCGGAGCCGCCGCGGCCCCGGTCGATCTGCTCGACGCTGCCGCCTACCGCGACCTGACGGGCGGCTGACCGCCCCACGCATGGCGCTCCCCGCAGGGTAGGTTGACCGGCACACGACCGGCAGCCAGCCAAATTTCCGGCCCATCCGGCCCGACCCATTCCAGGAGGAGACCCCGAGGTGACCACGAACGACGGGCCAGGCGTACCCCCGGAGCGTTCCCCCGAGACCACGTCGGTCTTCCGTGCGGATTTTCTCTCCGAGATCGAGCCCCCCGCCAAGGACCAGCCGGTCTCCGGCATCGACTCGCTACCCGAAGGCGCGGCGCTGCTGGTCGTCAAACGCGGTCCCAACGCGGGGTCGCGTTTCCTTCTTGATCGAATGATGACCAGCGCCGGACGTCACCCCGACAGTGACATCTTCCTCGACGACGTGACGGTGTCGCGCCGTCACGCGGAGTTCCGCAGCGATGCAGGTGAGTTCGTCGTCGTCGACGTCGGGAGCCTCAACGGCACCTACGTTAACCGCGAGCCTGTGGACACGGCGGTACTGGTCAACGGGGACGAGGTCCAGATCGGCAAGTTCCGGTTGGTGTTCATCACCGGCCCCCGCGGCTGAGGTCGTCCGGGTCTGAGGTGCGTCATCGATCGGCACAATTGCGGGGGCCCTACGCCCGTCCGGAGGCGGGCACAGGACGGGTGTCACGTGTAGCGTCGGAACACAGCAGGCCGGCAGGAGGAGGAGAGCGCGTGAGTGAAATGCGCGTCGTGGGCGTTCGGGTCGAACTGCCCGCGAACCAGCCGATCCTTCTATTGCGGGAGACCAGCGGGGACCGCTATCTCCCGATCTGGATCGGCTCGGTGGAGGCTACTGCGATCGCCCTTGAGCAGCAGGGGGTGAAGCCCGCCCGACCGCTGACCCACGACCTGCTCAAGGACGTCATCGCGGGGTTGGGTCGTCGCTTGGAGCAGGTACGGATCACCGATCTGCAGGAGGGCACCTTCTATGCCGAGCTGATCTTCGACGGCGGCGTCAAGGTATCGGCGCGACCGAGTGATTCGGTCGCACTGGCGTTGCGGATCGGGGTGCCGATCCACGCGGAGGAGAGCGTGCTCGCCGAGGCGGGTCTGATCATCCCCGATGAGCAGGAGGACGAGGTGGAGAAGTTCCGCGAGTTCCTCGACTCCATCTCGCCGGAGGATTTTCGCGGCGCCCAGCCCTGAGTCCGACGTGTCCGAGGTAATTTCGGGGGTCGACACGCCCGTTCCCGGGTGAAGTCCATCGGCGCGTTGCGTTGACCTGCAGCGTTCACGCGCTTACCGTCGGTACACAGCAGGCCGTGGCCGTCCTATGGTCGGCCCCGGCGGAAGGAGCTCGGTGGAAGACCCGCCGTCCGGCATGCCCGAACAGGGCGAGCTCTTTCCCGACCCGTTGTTCGGCGCGGGCTACGATGGGCTTCCCGACCAGCTCGTCGGTTTCCGCGGCCCGACCGCGTGCCAGGTTGTGGGGATCACCTACCGCCAGCTCGACTACTGGGCCCGCACCGGGCTCGTGGTCCCCTCGATCCGTGGTGCCGCGGGGTCGGGGAGTCAGAGGCTGTATTCGTTCAAGGACGTAGTGGTCCTCAAGGTCGTGAAGCGGCTGCTCGACGCCGGGGTGTCCCTGCAGAACATCCGCGTCGCCGTCGAGCACCTGCGCCGCCGGGGGATCCGCGATCTGGCCGGAATCACGCTGTTCAGCGACGGCACCACGGTGTACGAGTGTTCCTCCCCGGAGGAGGTCGTCGACCTGCTGCGCGGCGGCCAGGGCGTGTTCGGCATCGCCGTGTCCGGGGCCATGCGTGAGATCAGCGGCTCGATCAAGGACTTCCCGGTGGAACGCGCCGACGGCGGCTCCGTCGACGAGTCCCCGGAGGACGAGCTGTCCCGGCGCCGGGCCCGCAAGGCCATCAGCTAGCTCAGACTTCGATCTTGAACGGGTCGTGCTCGGCCATCAGCTTCTCCAGCCGGGCCTGGTCCACCCGGCTCAGCACGCTGGTGCTCTCCTGCCGGTCGCGCACGCACTTCGCGAGAGTGAACGCCGAGGTCACCACGTAGAGCACCGCGATACCCAGGAACGCCCGGACCCACGGGTCTGCCGGCAGGTTCCACAGGGCGATCCCCACGGCCAGCATCGAGATCGCGAACGAGATGATGGCCTGCACGTGGAAAGCCGCGGTGGACGGGGCCGTGGGGGGTGACGGGTTCATGGTCCGAAGCGTGCGGAATCCGCCGGTGCGGGGCGTCCGTGGAACTACGGTGGGCGGATCACGAACCTGGCGGGCGGCCGTGCAGCCCCCGGGCGGCGCGCGGAGCAGCGCCGAGATGGGCATCGCGGGAGACCGGGGATAGACTTCACCGGTAGTCGCCGATCCAGCGCGGGAGACACCCGGACACCAAGCCGGGCGCCGAAGGAGCAAATCCTCCCCGGAACCTCTCAGGCACCCAGGACCGCGCCGGTGAGACGCCTCTGGAAAGCGACGACCGCGGCGTAGCGGTGGTCCACCGACGGGGAAAGCCGGGCACGCGTGCCCGGTGAATCTCTCAGGTGCTCGGGTACCGGGCAGCGACAGAGGGGGAGGGCAGTCCTGTCTGCCCAAACCCGGAGGCGCCCGTGACCAGCCGCACTCATACAGTCCTGAATTCCCTGGCAGACCTGGAGCGGGGTACCCCCTTCGTCGATCGCCACATCGGTCCGCGCGCCCACGAGCTGCGCACGATGCTTGCCGCGATCGGCATGGAGTCACTCGACGAGCTCGCCGTCGCGGTGGTGCCCGACAGCATCCGGGACAGCTCCGCCGATCCCTGCACCCCACAGGCCTCGACGCATCAGGCCTCGGCGGATCAGGCCTCGACTCTGCCACCCGCCGCATCGGAGCCTGAGGTCCTCGCGGAACTGCGGGCGCTGGCCGCCCGCAACACCGTCACCGTCCCGATGATCGGGCTCGGGTACTCCGGCACCGTGACCCCGCCGGTGATCCGGCGCCTCGTCCTGGAGAACCCGGCCTGGTACACCGCGTACACGCCCTACCAGCCCGAGATCAGCCAGGGCAGGCTCGAGGCGCTGCTGACCTTCCAGACCACCGTGTCCGACCTGACCGGGCTGCCCGTCGCCGGGGCGTCCCTGCTCGACGAGGCCACCGCGGCCGCCGAGGCGATGACGCTGCTGCGTCGGGCCGGGCGCGTGGCGAGCCCGCGGTTCGTCGTCGACGCCGACACGCTTCCGCAGACCCTCGATGTGCTGCGCACCCGTGCCACACCGCTCGGGATCGAACTGGTCGTCACCGATGTCACGGACGGCCTGCCTGGTGGGGAGTTCTACGGCGTCCTGCTGTCGTACCCCGGGGCATCGGGGGCGGTCCGTGACCTCAGACCGTTGATCGACTCGGCCCATCAGCGCGGTGCGCTCGTCGCCGTTGCCGCCGACCTGCTCGCGCTCACGCTGATGCGATCGCCCGGCGAGCTCGGTGCCGACGCCGCGCTGGGTACGACGCAGCGCTTCGGTGTGCCGCTGGGCTTCGGTGGTCCGCACGCCGGGTACCTGTCGGTGCAGCAGAAGCTCGCCCGCCAGCTGCCCGGCCGGCTGGTCGGCCTGTCCCGGGACGCCGACGGCAACCCGGCGCTGCGGCTGGCGCTGCAGACCCGTGAGCAGCACATCCGCCGGGAGAAGGCGACCAGCAACATCTGCACGGCGCAGGTGCTGCTCGCCGTCGTCGCCGCCTGTTATGCCGTCTACCACGGACCGGACGGGCTGCGACGCATCGCGCAACGCGCCCACCGCATGGCAGCGGTGCTGGCAGCCGGGCTGCGGGCAGGGGGAGTGGATGTCGTGCACGGTGAGTTCTTCGACACCGTGCAGGTCCGCGTGCCCGGCCGCGCCGAGGTGGTGGCCGACGCCGCCCACGACGCCGGGATCGCCCTGCGCCGGGTGGACGCCGACACTCTCGGGATCGCCTGTTCCGAGCTGACCACGGTGGCGCACCTGGAGGCCGTGTGGGCCGCCGTCGGAGTGGCGGGGGACGCCGTTGCGCTCGACGCGGTCACGGCCGACGCGATGCCGGTCGACCTGGTGCGCACCGGTGACTACCTGACCCACCCGGTCTTCCACGAGCACCGCTCGGAGACCTCGCTGATGCGCTGGCTGCGCCGCCTCTCCGACGCCGACCTGGCACTGGACCGCACGATGATCCCGCTGGGTTCCTGCACCATGAAACTCAATGCCGTCGCGGAGATGGAGCCGATCACCTGGCCCGCTTTCGCGGACCTGCACCCGTTCGCCCCACCTGCTGATGCCGAGGGCACCCTCGAACTGATCGGCGACCTGGAGCGCTGGCTCGCCGAGCTCACCGGCTACGCGGCGGTGTCCCTGCAGCCCAATGCGGGAAGCCAGGGCGAGTTCGCGGGACTGCTCGCGATCGCGGCGTACCACCGCAGTCGCGGCGAGGCCCACCGCGACGTCTGCCTGATCCCGGCCAGCGCGCACGGCACCAACGCGGCGTCGGCGGTGATGGCCGGGATGCGCGTGGTCGTGGTGTCGGCGTCCCCGACCGGTGACGTCGACCTGGACGACCTGCGCGCCAAGATCGACGAGAACCGCGCAGCGCTGGCCGCGTTGATGATCACCTATCCGTCCACGCACGGCGTGTTCGAGGCGGCCGTACGTGACGTGTGCGACGCGGTGCACGAGGCGGGCGGGCAGGTCTACGTGGATGGCGCCAACCTCAACGCGCTGGTGGGGGTGGCACGGCCGGGGGCGTTCGGGGGCGATGTCAGCCATCTCAACCTGCACAAGACGTTCTGCATCCCGCACGGCGGCGGTGGACCCGGGGTGGGGCCGGTGGCGGTGGCCGAGCACCTGGCGCCGTTCCTGCCCGGGCGGATCCCGGTCGAGGAGGGCGGGGTCGGAAACGTCTCGGCGGCGCCCTACGGGAGCCCGGGGGTGCTGCCCATCTCGTGGGCCTACATCAGGCTCATGGGCACCGGCGGCCTGCGCCGGGCCACCCTCACCGCGATCGCGGCGGCCAACTACGTCGCGGTGCGCCTCGGGGAGCACTATCCGGTGCTCTATGCGGGTGCCGGGGGGCGCGTGGCCCACGAGTGCATCCTCGACCTGCGGGGGATCACGAAGGACTCCGGCGTCACGGTCGACGATGTGGCCAAACGGCTGGCCGACTACGGCCTGCACGCGCCCACCATGTCGTTCCCGGTGGCCGGGACGCTCATGGTGGAGCCCACCGAGAGCGAGGACCTGGCCGAGATCGACCGGTTCGTCGACGCCATGATCGGCATCAGGACCGAGATCGACCGCGTGGCGGCGGGGGAGTGGCCGGTGGACGACAACCCTCTTCGCGGCGCTCCGCATACGGCCGCGTCCATCGTCGACAAGTGGGACCACCCCTATCCGCGCGAGCTCGCCGCCTACCCGACGGGCGTGACTCCCGGGGTGCATGACCGCAAGGTGTGGCCGCCGGTGCGCCGCGTCGACGGTGCCCACGGCGACCGCAACCTGATGTGCAGCTGCCCGCCCGTGGACGCCTACTCCTCCTGACACCCCACGGCCCGGGACGGGCGGCATCCAGGTGCGGGTGGGTGGATCCCCAGGGACCCACCCACCCGCAGGGACCTGAGTAGTCCCGGGGCCTACTAGCGCACTGAGATACACAATTTTGGCCAACGAATGATTGTCATCTTCAAATCGCCAACCAATCCTTGACAAACAAAAAGCAACCAAGAAGACAACGATGAGCCGCGCGTCACCTCGGGGCACGTTCGGCACCGGCCGGATCTAGGTTGACGTGCCATGAACGGCATCCGCATCGGTGCGCGCGAGGCGTCCTCGCCGTTCGTCGACTTCGACCGGGTCTCGTGGGCGAAACTCGGTGAGAACACCCCGCTTCCCCTGACGGCTGAGGAGCTCGAGCACATCCGCAGCGTCGGTGACGACGCGGTGGACCTCGACGAGGTCCGCGAGGTCTACCTGCCGCTGTCGCGGCTGCTCACCCTGCACGTACAGGAGGGGGGGCGGCTCTACCGCGCCTACCGCACGTTCCTCGGGGCCACCAACGCCCGGACGCCATTCGTCATCGGGGTGGCGGGCTCGGTGTCGGTAGGCAAATCCACCACGGCCCGGCTGCTTCGGCTGCTGCTCGCCCGCTGGCCCCAGCACCCGCGCGTCGAATTGGTGACCACCGACGGGTTCCTGCACACCAACGCCGAACTGGAGCGGCGCGGGCTGATGGCGCGCAAGGGTTTCCCCGAGTCCTACGACCGACGCGCGCTGCTGCGGTTCATCACCGAGGTGAAGGCCGGGCGCGCAGAGGTCACGGCGCCGGTGTACTCCCACCTCGTCTACGACATCGTTCCCGGCGAGCGCGCCACCGTGCGCCGACCCGACATCCTGCTGTTGGAGGGGCTCAACGTGCTCCAACCCGCCCACCCGACACGGTTGGGCGGCACGGCGCTGGCGGTGAGCGATTTCATCGACTTCTCCGTTTACGTCGACGCGGCCACGGCCGACATCCGGCGCTGGTACGTCGAGCGGTTCCTGCGGCTGCGGGAGACCGCATTCCGCGATCCCGACTCCTACTTCCGGCGCTATGCGGCGCTCAACGAGGCCGATGCGGTGGCGCAGGCCGAGACGATCTGGGCGGAGATCAACGGCCCGAACCTCGAGCACAACATCCGACCCACCCGCGGCCGGGCGAGCCTGGTGTTGCGCAAGGGGCCCGAGCACAACGTCACGGCCATCCGGCTGCGCAAAGTCTGAGCTACCTGCTCAAGGTCTGGAATGTCCACCTGGCACCATGTCGGGATGACCGCCGAGTCTGTGCACAGTGCCGTCGCTCCTGAGGCCGACGAGTTCACCGAACTCGCCGCCCGGTTGCGGCTCGCCGTCGGGCGGCTACATCGGCGCATCCGCATCGACGGCCGCGAGTCGATCCCGCCGCTGCAGCTCTCCGCGCTGGTCACCGTCGAGGAGCACGGGCCCCTGCGGCTCTCCGAGCTCGCTCGTCGCGAGGCAGTGACGGCGCCGACGATGAGCCGGGTGCTCACCGCCCTGGACGAGCAGGGCCTCGTGGTCCGGTCGGCCGACCCGCAGGACGCCCGCGGCGTGCTGATCACCCTGTCCGGGACGGGCGCCACCCGCCTCGCCGAGGTCCGTAGCCACCGCACCGCTCTCGTCGCGCGGCGGCTGCGCCGGCTCGACGCGGGCCAGCGAGGGGCCCTGCTGACCGCGATGCCGGCACTGGAAGCGCTCCTGGTCGACGACGACCATGGCGGTGCTGCGCAATAGCGCTGTTCCGGCAACGTTGTGGCGCCCAGGCGCCATCAGGCACGCTCGTCGTCCACCACAACCGTCAGCTCATCGTGGAGCATGCTCACCCGGCCGGCGATCCGCGACGACTCCGGCAACGGGTCCGGATAGCCCCATGCGGCGTCGACGAGGCCGCGGCCGTCGGGCAGCCGCAGCGTCCAGTAGCTCGCCGCGCCCTTGTACGGGCAGCGCGAGTGCGTGCCGGTGGGCTCCATGGTGACGCGCAGGTCGTCGGGGGAGAGATAGAAGCGAGGCGGCAGGCCTGTCTCGGTGAGCATCAGCGGCGCGTGGGACTCGGCGACCAGCTCGTCCCCGGCGAACACCTGGACGTGCCGGCTCGACGACCGGATGTCGACGCGGTGGTACGGGTCGGTCAGGTGCCCGAACACCTGCTCGTCCTCGTCGTACCAGGCGTCGGCTGCCTCCCAGTAGAGCGATGCGTAGCCGGCGAGCCACGGAGTCTCGGGCGCCGGATCGGGATAGGCCCACAGCGCGTTGTCCACGGTCCGGTCGCCGACCGTCAGCGAGCGGTAGGTCGCGTCGCCCTTGAACGGGCAATGTGTCGACAGGTCGGTCGCGACGAACGCCGACGCGTCGAGGTCGGCCTCAGGGACATACAGGCGGGGGAGCAGGTTGGACTCGTGCAGCAGCACACCCGCACGGGTGTCCAGCACGGTGCGGCCGGCGAACTCGGCGCGGACCCGGCGGGGGAACGGCTGCATCAGCAGCTTGTGCGGCGGCCCGTCGAGCGCGTAGTTGACGGTGGCGGGCGCATTCGTGGCCAGCGGACCACCGGCGATGGTCAGGCTCATGGCTCTCCTCACGATGGATGGGCGACTCGTCTGCGCCAACGCGCCAGGGCCCGGAACATTCCGCGCCGGTAGCGTGCCGACATGACCGTCCCGTTCTCCTCCTACGGCGCCGAGATCTACTTCCGCGGGCTCGCCGACCACCATCCCGGGTACCCGACCGACCCGTCACGACTGGAGGACGCGGCCCGCGCCGTGCTGACCGACGGTCCCTACGGCTACGTGGCGGGAGGCGCCGGATCGGGCGCCACGATGCGCGCCAACCGGGCGGCGTTCGAGCGGTTCCGGTTCGTCCCGCGGATGCTGCGCGACACCACGGCCAGGAACTGGTCCACCACGGTGCTGGGCACCGCGATGCCGGCACCGCTGTTGCTCGCGCCGATCGGGGTGCTGTCGATCCTGCATCCCGACGGGGAGCTCGCCGTCGCCCGCGCCGCCGCCGAGCTGGGTGTGCCGATGGCGCTCTCCACCGCCGCGTCGCACACCATCGAGGAGGTCGCCGAGGCGTCGGGGGATGCGCCGCGGTGGTTCCAGCTGTACTGGCCGAACGAGGACGCGGTGACTGTCAGCCTGCTGAACCGAGCAAGGGTGGCGGGTTACACCACGCTGGTCGTCACGCTCGACACCTGGACGCTCGGCTGGCGCCCGCACGACCTCGACGGGTCCTACCTGCCGTTCCTGCGCGGCGTGGGCACTGCTATCCCGTTCTCCGACCCCGCGTTCCGGGCCGGGCTCGCGAAGCCGCCCGAGGAGGACCTGATGGCCGCGGTGGGTCGCTGGGTGTCGATGTTCACCGGCACCGCGCTTCGCTGGGACCGCCTCGACCTGATCCGCCAGCACTGGGACGGCCCGATCGTCCTCAAGGGCATCCAGCACGTCGACGACGCACTCGCGGCCCTCGACGCCGGGATGGACGGGATCGTCGTGTCCAACCACGGAGGCCGGCAGGTCGACCGGGCGATCGGGTCGCTCGAGGCGCTGCCCGGCATCGTCGCCGCGGTGGACGGGCGTGCCGCGGTGCTGTTCGACTCCGGTATCCGGACCGGGGCGGACGCCGCGGTGGCGCTCGCCCTGGGTGCCGACGCGGTGCTGCTCGGCCGGCCCTACGCCTACGGTCTCGCCCTGGGTGGGCAGGACGGAGTGCGGCACGCCCTGCGCAGCGTCCTCGCCGAGCTCGATCTGACCCTTGCCCTTGCCGGCTTCGGCGATCTCGCGTCGCTGCGTGCTGCCCCGGACGCGGTATCGGCGACGGGCTGACCGGGGCGCGTGGCATGGTAGGTCGACGGATCGCGAAACGATGGGGAGGGCGGCGTGGACGGGCTCACCTCGCTGTTCGCCGGTCTTCTCGCATCGTTGCGCGCGCTGGCTCCGGAGGGCTGCCTCGGTGGCTGGCCGTGGGCGGTCTCGGCGCTCGGTATCGGCGTCGGTCTGTTGCCCACCGTCGGCGCGGTGCTCGTGGCGTTGCTGCGCAGGTGGATCGGATCCCGGTACGGGTTCACCGAGTCGACAGTGCTGATCGGCGCCGGCGTCCTCACCGCAGGCCTGTTCCCGCTGCTGGTCTTCACCGTCGTCGGTCGAGTTTTCAGCGAAGCGGCCGTCGGCGTCAGGGTCGCGGGACTCGGGCGGGCGGACCTTCGGGATCTGGCCACGAGCGCCTGCGACCTGATCGGCATCGGCTCGCAGGCCGAGTATCTGGGCAGCGGCAGCGTCAGGTCCTACTTCGACACGGGCGACCTGCCACGATTGGTTTTCGCCGTGGCCCTACTCGCTGCGGCGCCGCTGGTCACGAGCATGTTCGTCGCGGCGCAGGCACACCTGGCCCTGCGCCGCGGGCCGAAGTGGCCCTCGAAGTTCTTCTGGCTGCCCGTCCTCGCGGTCGCATTTCTGACCGCGGGCGTACCTGCAGGCACGGCGGGGCACCTGTGGGCGGGCGCGGTCGTCGGTTCGTTCGTGGGGATCCTCATCGTGCTGCTGTTCGGGAAGCCGTCGCGGGAGGTGGTGCGCCGGTCCCGGTCGGTTCCCGAGCCGCGGGCCGCCCGCCCGCCGGGCCCGCCCCCCACGTCGGACAGGGTGGCGGTCGCACCGCTCGCCCGCGGACCGCAGGCCCCGATCCGCCCGCTTCACACCCCCACGTTCGCCGCCGTCGCGCCCCCGTTCCCGGTCGCCGCACCGATCCCACCGGGGGGCGCGCCCCGGTTCCGGCTGATCCGCAGGCTCGGATCGGGCGGTTTCGGCCGGGTATGGCTCGCCCACGACGCCCGGCTCGGACATCTCGTGGCACTCAAGGCGGCCCACGCGCCCGATGCGGAGACCGAGCAGCGCATCCAGCGCGAGGCCCGCGCGCTCGCTGCGGTACGCCACCCGCACTGCGTCCGCATCCACGACCTGGTGCCCGCGAGGAGCGATCCCGGCCTGGCCGACCTCGAGGGCATGGTCATCGTGATGGGGTATGTCGAGGGGTCGTCGCTGGGCGAACTGATCCGCGGTAATGGGGTGCTCGACGACGTCGCGGCGGCCCGGGTGTGGGCGAGTGTCGCCGGGGCCCTCGACGCCGCGCACCATCGCGGCGTACTGCACCGGGACGTCAAACCCGGCAACGTCGTCGTCGATCCCGGCGGGCTCGCCCACCTGATCGACTTCGGGATCGCCCGCAAGACCGGCGACGCGACGATGACGCTGGCCGGGTTCGTGCTCGGCACCCCCGACTTCCTCTCCCCGGAGGTTGCCTGCGGTGAGCGCGCCACCCCGGCGTCGGATTCCTGGCAACTCGCCGCCACCGTCGCCTACGCCCTGACCGGCCACCCGCCGCGCGGCGTCCACTCGGACGCGGTGTCGGGGCTGCGGGCGGCGGCGTCCGGTGCTCCGCTGAGCCACCTGCCCCGCCGCAGTGCCCACCTGGCCTTGCTGCGCGCGGCATTGGACACCGACCCGGCAGCGCGCCCGGCGTTGCACGAGGTTCAGCAGGCGCTGGGGGAGTGGTTGCGGCGTATCGGTGCCAGGCCCGGCGGACCTGTGGCGGCAGGCACCCGAGTGCTGTGACGGTGGTGGCGCCGCGCCGGATCCCAGGCGTCAGCTCTCTACACGCTGCCCGTCGGCGCCGTCACGGCCTGTCCGTCGCTCACCCGCTCTTGAAGGCCTCGACACCGAGGGCCACGGCCAACCCGATCCCGGCGAGCGCGATGCTCACGCGGAGCACGGTGGCCGGGATCAGCCGGGCGAGTACCGGGCCGGTCCGGGCACCGATCAGCAGCCCCACAGCAAGGGGAAGCACGGCCCACCACTGCACGGGTCCGAACACCGCGAAGCCCAGGGCCGCGGTCCCGTTGGCCAGCCCGAGGAGCGCGTTCTTCAGCGCGTTGCCCTGCTGGACCGACACCGGTAGTCCGACGAGCAGCAGCGCCAGCATGAGCACCCCGGCTGCGGCTCCGAAGTAGCCCGCGTACACCGAGACGGCGAGCATCCCGGCCAGCGCCGCGGGGTCTGTCGGCCCGGCGGGCGCTCCGGGCTCGGCTGCCGGGGCACGCCGGATCCAGGGTTGGACCAGCAGCAGGACCGCCGCCCCGCCGACCAGGAACGGGACGATCCGCTCGAACGCTGTCGAGGGGGTCAGCAGTAACAGCCCGGCCCCCGCCGCCCCGCCTGTCACGGACACCAGGGCGAACCGCCGGACCGTCCCGCCCTGCCCCGCCAGTTCGGGACGTGATCCGAGCGTGGACCCGAGCGAGCTGAACGTCAGCGCGACGGTGTTGGTGACGTTCGCCGCGACGGGGGGCAGGCCGACGGCGAGCAGCGCGGGATAGGAGAACAGCGAGGCCAGCCCGGCCATCGATCCGGCCAACCCGGCGCCGATACCCGCCGCCACGAGCAGGGGAAACGTGGCGACGTCCATCGGCGCCGAGCCTAGTGCTTCAGCAAACCCCGACTCGCGCGCACGCAAACCCCGACTCGCGGGGACGCAAACCCCGACTCGCGGGCACTCAGCAGGCGGCGACGCCCAGCGTGCCGAGTGGTCCGGTGGCTTTCGTGCCGCCCCCGTCGCTGGCGACGACCTGCCACGACACCGCGCCAGGTCGGTCGAACGGGCCGAGTATCGCGCTCCACGTGTTACCGGTGCGCTGCATCACGACGAAGCCCCGTGCGCCGCCCAGGTCGGTCCATCCGAGTGCCACCAGTACCGGGCTCCCGCTCACCCGGACAGTCACCGTGGCGCGATCGGTGCCACAGCCACGGATACCGATCCTCCCCGGCGTGATCGACTGCCCGGTGACGGCCAGCGGCGCTGCGGGGTCCGAAAGTTCTGGTGGGGGGGTGGGCGCCGGTGGGCCGGCGGGCGCCGGCGGGGAGGTGGTCGC